>CALXXJ010000037.1 GCA_944392665.1 uncultured Clostridia bacterium
GTCTAGACTATGCCAGAGAACAGAGGATGTGGAGGATTCGGATTTGGTGATGATTGCTGCTGGATTATAATCCTTATATTATTAATATGCTGTTGTTGCGGAGGTAACAGAGGAGGATGTTGCTAATCCTTTAGAGTTACTGTTAAAAAAAGAGGAGTGTTTTCACTTCTCTTTTTACTATTTTTTGTCCAATTGGGGACGTTTCTGTTTGGGACATTTTTCTATGAGATTATTTTTTAGAAAAAAGCAAATGTAGTAAATTTTATGAAATTACGAATGCAAATGGAAGAATATTAGAAATTCTTAAATTATCAAGTAGGAGAATCTCAAATCTTGCTTTGAGAGGTGCCTGCTTGATAATTTTAGAATTTATTTATTCTGCAATGCTCGCCGAGTAATAAATAAAATTTACTACATTTGCTTTTAATTAAATGAATATAATAAAAATGTCCCAAACAGAAACGTCCCCAATTGGATATTATTTCTCATCATATTTCATATTATCACCATATCGTTTTACTTTTTGTGTTGTTGTTTTTTCAAATTCTTTATCTCTAATAATAAATCCCTTAATATGCTTATAATTTGGCAATTTACTATTAACACTGGAAACAACATCAGAAATAATTTTCTTAATTTCTTCTTTTGTAGGAACACTACCTTTTAAATATTCGGATATAGCTTCTAAATTTGGATATATTTGTGCTTTTACATAAGTTTCATCATCATCATCTTCTTGAATTCCTTGTACTAAAGCTTCAGAAATTAAAGGATTATCATTTAGATAATATTCTACTTCTTCTGGGTAAATATTTTTACCATTTTTCGTTACAATCACACTTTTACATCTACCGGTAATATATAAATATCCATTTTCATCAATTTTTCCTAAATCACCTGTATGGAACCAGCCATCTTTCATCACATTGGCAGTTGCTTCTGGATTATTGTAATAACCTAACATAACATTAGGTCCTTTGACGATAATTTCACCAATTCCTTCTTCATTTGGAGAATCAATTTTATATTCTACATTTGGAATAGGAAGTCCAGCAGCGTCATCTTTTTGGAAGAAGTCTGTATTTCCAGCAACTAAAGGAGAACATTCTGTTAAACCATATCCTTGTAATGTATTTAATTTTAATTTTCTAAAATCAGAAACAATAGCTGGATTAGCAGAAGCGGCTCCAACAATAAATACACGCAACCTTCCACCAAGTGTATTTTTAACTTTATTTTTAACAATTTTCTTTATAAAGAAAGGAAGGGTATCAAATGGATTTTCATCTTGATTTTCTTTTCTATATTTTTCTGGTAATGTTTTATTCATATTTCTAACAATTGTTTTATGCATTTTTTTCAAAAGTAAAGGAACACATAAAATAACAGAAGGATGAAATTCAGCCATATTTTTTGCAATATATCGTAATCCTTCACAATGGGCAATACTCGCACCACTATAAATTGGTAGTAAAAAGCCTAAAGTACATTCATATGTATGATGTAAAGGTAGGACTGAGAAAAATAGGTCACTTCTTTTTACTTTTACAATTCCATAGGTTGAAAGGATATTAGAACAGATATTTCTTTGTGATAAACAAACCCCTTTTGCATTTCCAGTTGTACCAGAAGTAAATAACAAAATACGTAATTCATCAGGATCAACTTGAATATCATCAAAATCGTGAAATCCATTTAAATAACTATCTTTTCCAATAACTTTAATATTATCAAAATATAAAATGTCATTTGTTTTAGAATCGATTTTATCAAAAGAAACCAATACAGTTTCTTTATTATTTAATTTGCTAGCATTTTCTTTTATAGAAGATAAATTTTTTAAATCTCCTAAAATACAAACTGTTTCTGAAACATTCATAAAATTAATGACATCATCACAATGTAATTCTTTATCAATTGGAACAACAACACCTACGATAGAAGCAGCCATATAAGAGACGCACCATTTATAGCTATTTTTTCCAATAACGGCAATTCGCTTATTCAAAAAACCTCGTTTGATTAAATCAGTTCCTAAATAGACAACATCATTTTTAAATTCTTCATAAGTGATAGAAATTATATTTCCATTCTCGTCTTTTTCTTTAAAAACAGTTCTAGATTTAAAATTTTCGCTAGATCTGTATAACATATCTTTAAAATTTGTAACTTCGACCGTTTTATGATATTTTAATTTTAGTTGTTCAGAAATTGGTAAATTTGTTTTCATTTTTATTAATCCTCCTCATCCAGATAATATCTGTAATTTATTATACACTACCACAATCATGTAGAATTATGTATTAGTTATATCGATAAAAAGTATAATTTGTATCTTGTTTTATTGTTAAATTACCATCAAATATGGTTTTATCTTCAGAAGAAAGTGGAATATCAATCGATACGGTTGTTTTAAAATCTTCATCTAGATTATTGGTAATATAAATATCGAAGGAAAGGTTACAACTGATATCTTCTAGATTAATATTACATTTTTGCAATAAAGAACCATCATATGTAATAGGTGATGAAATATCTGTTATGGTATAATCAGATTTTATATTGGAATTCACATAACTAATAGTTAAAGGGTTGGCTAAGTTATTATATAAAGTTGGTGTGCTTAAATCTGCTTCATCACTAGAAGAAACTGTGAATTCAAAAGTATCTGTGATTTTATTTTCTTCTGTTATATCACTTTTTGCAAAATTATTAATACTTTTAAAATATAAGCTTGGCTCTCCTAATTTTGGTGTGTTTGAAAATTGTATATTTTCAATGTGAATTTTCTTTAAGGTATTTTCAAATGTATCTTCATCAGATGTATTTTTAATGAATAAAGCAATATCTGTGTATTGATATAAATTTTGTATTGTGAAATTATTGGCGGTATTTGTTTTGTAACCTGCATCAGCACTACTAAATAAAGTAATAGAATCTACTACGAAAATTGTAGATTGGTTTTTATCAGCAAAACTTAAAATATCATCTTCAAAATTTTTCTTTAATACATATTTTTGAAAGATTAAAAATGCAAGAAAAATGACAATGCAAATTAAGATAATTGTAATAATGGTTAAAATTATCTTTGTTTTTTTCATAAATTCCTCCATTGTAAACAACTATATCATAGTATAAAAAAACGAGAAAATCAATAGGAAAAAACAATAGAAATTTTCCAGAATTTTAAATTGACAAAAATAGACACAAAGGGTAAAATGATGATAGGTGATCATATGAAAACAAAAGAAAAGAAGGGGAAAAAAGTAAAAATAACGATTAAGAATTTTATATATTTTTTAGTTTTTGTTATGTTTATGTTATATTCTATTCTTTTTTATCATCTATATTTTTCAAAAAAAGTATATGCAACAGAAGAAACAATTAATCAAAATACGAAAGAAGTAAAAATTAGTCAAGCAGAAGACGTTAATTTAGAAGAAATTATTTTACAAAATACGAATAATGGACAAAGAGAAGAGTATGAAGTAAATGAAGAAACGTTAGAATATATTACAAAATATAGAACAAATACAAGTATTCCGAAAGGTGTCGTACAAGTAGTGCAAGAAGGAAGACAAGGAATACAAGAAATAACAATAAAAAAAACATATAAAGATGAAGAATTAATAAGTGAAGAACAAGTTAGTCAAAAAATAACGAAAGCGTCTATTAATAAAATTGTAGAAATAGGAGGTGGCACTGGAACTAGTAACTATACAGCAAAAGTAGGAGATATTTTATATGTTACCTCTGATAGATTGTCTGTAATGGTAGAACCAGATGAAAGTGCACAAAAAGTGGCAACACTATCTAAGAATGATGAACTAGAATTAAAAGAAATAAAGGATTCATGGTATAGGATAGAATGTGGCACGGCAAGAGGATATGTAAAAGAAGAATATACGACATACATTAATCCAAATGAACCAGAAGAGGAAGTAACAACCAATGACAATAGCGAAAACATAAAATCAACAAATGAGTTGAAGAGTGCATTAAGTTTTAATATGGAATTAAATAAACCAAGTGGATTATCATTAGAACAATTTAAGAAAGTATTAACAGATAATAATGATAAAAATAATATATTTGCCAATAACGCAGAATATTTTTATTACATAGAAAAACAATATCATATCAATGGAATATTTGTTGCGTCTGTAGCAATCCATGAAAGTGCATGGGGAACATCAAGAATTGCTTTAGAAAAGAAAAATTTATTTGGATATGGCGCTTATGATTCTAGTCCATACAATAGTGCATATAATTTTTCTGATTATTCAGAAAGTATAGATTTATTAGCTAGAGTATTTGTGAAATATTATTTAAATCCAAAAGGGACAAGTATATATGGCGGGGAAGTAGCAACTGGTTCTTATTATAATGAATCTACCCTAACAGGAGTGAATACCAAATATGCAACAGATAAAAATTGGGCAGCCCGTGTATATCAGCATATGCAATATTTGTATAATAAATTGTAAAAAATTCTTGCTATTTTTCTAAAGTTATTGTATGATATATAGGTATAAGAAAAAATAGGGAGTATTTTGCCAAAAATAAAGAAGAAAGGGGCAACAAATAGATGAAAAAAGCAATAATCATTGTTACAATATTCATAATTGTTTTTGGAATATTTATTTGCACAAATACAGTGAATGCAGCTGAGCAAGCAATTGATGAAGAAACAGAAAGTCGATTGGTAGAAATAAAGGAAAATACAGCCAATTCCTTAAAGGATTATCAAGAAAAATATGGTTCAGATATATATGGACTGGTAGCCTATATATTAAATATGGTTAGAATTTACAGTATACCATTTTGTTTTTTAGGAATTGCTATAGGTGCTATTCACAAATATGTAATAGGTATTAGAAAACTAGATACTTTAGAAAAAGGTCTAGGGTTAATCGTAACTTTTGTAACAATATTAATTATATGCCAAATATTACCACTAGCATTTGCAGTGTTTGTAAAATTTGGAAGGGGGTAACAAATGAAAGTTTTATTTGCTGTAAGTAATGAAGAAATTTCGCAAGCCATTATAAAAAAATATCAAAAAGAATATAAGGAAATTATTTCACATAAAAATGTGTATTACTTTAATGCAATATTAAAAGAAATACAAAAGGATAAATCGTATGATAGAATTGTTATCAGCGAAGATTTAGAAGCTTTTTCACATACACAATATGATCAAATTGATAAATTTATATTTGAAAAATTAGATAGTATTAGTGATGAAGCATCTAATATGAGAGGAAATGACATACCAATTATCTTAATTTGTTTAGATAGAAGAACCAAATCAGAGCAAATGTTGGTAAAATTATTTGGTATTGGAATCTATAATGCCATACTTGGAAATGATAGAAGTGTTGACGAAGTTTGTAGACTAATTCATAGACCAAGATTAAAAAAAGAAGCAAAAACATATTATAAAATTGATTCAGAAGAAGTAACTTATCAAGCTGAAAATGAAAATGATGTCAGTGAAATGGAAATACAAAATATTTTGGCACATTATAAAAGCTTGGGAAAAGATGAAGATAGATATGTTGATAGTTTCAATAATATTGCAGCACAATATAATGACACTCAATTAAGAATTATTACAAAGTTTTTACCATTAAATGTAAGAGCAGTGTTAGAAGAAAGATCACCTAAATATCAAAAAATCATGTCATTTAATAATAAAGTATCTAATAATTTAAGGCAAGACAAGAAAAAGGAAGATGCAGGAACAAGTGAGAGACTATTAAAACCAAAAGATAAGGCAATTACAATGACAAAACCTGTTGTTATACCTTCTTCTGTTAATATGACAGGTGTAAGAAAAATGTCTAAACCAAAGAAAACACAAGAGCAACAACAGACTTTACATCAAGTAGTACAACAACAGTCAGTTCATCAAGTAGCACAACAACAATCAGTTCGTCAAGTACCACAACAAGTAAAATCTGTTTCAGCTATGAGCCAAGAAGAAATGATACCAACTAGAAATATGGAAATAGAACCAAAAGTGGCAGAAACACCAAGTAATGTTGTAGCTGAGACAGTAGAAACGCCACAACAACCAGTAAAAAGAGGAAGAGGAAGACCAAGAAAAAATCCAGTTCCTGTTGAGGCAGTACAAGAACCAAAACCAGCAAAGAGAGGAAGGGGAAGACCAAGAAAAAATCCACTTCCTGTTGAGGAAGAACCAAGCTTACCTGGAGTTGAGGAGCAAGAGGAAGATACCATACTACCAGGATTTGATAAATCTGAAAATGAAGAAAACGATATGGTATTACCAGGATTTGAAGATAATAGCAATGATACAATATTACCTGGGTTCCAAGAAGCTGATGATAATGACTCTGGTTCTATATTGCCAGGATTTGAAGATGATAGTGATGATACAACACTACCAGGATTTGATAATGATGACCAAGATAGTAATCAAGATGATATGATGTTACCAGGATTCGATAATAATCAAGATGATGACGATGATATGGTGTTACCAGGATTTGGCGAAATAGATTCTACACCAGAACCTCAGTACAATCATCAAGAAGAACCATCATTTAATTATTCTCAAAACACGAATCAGAATTCTTATAACAATCAATATCAACAAAGTTATCAAAATACATATGACGAATATGTTCCTTCAAATTCAAGAGACATGACAAGAAGAAACAATAATTATGTTCAAACAATAGATATCTCATCACTTTTAACATCTGATAAAAAAATTGTGACTTTTGTTGGAACGAGTAAAAATGGTACATCATTTATTGTTAATAATGTGGCACAATTATTGTCATCAATGGGAATCAATGTAGCTATTTTAGATACAACAACTAATAGAAATTCATACTATATATATACAAAAAATGAAGAAGCTTTAAGAAATATTGCTGCAAATAGTATTGAACAATTATCAGAAGGAATTGCAAATGGAATACAAGTAAATAAAAATTTAACTGTATTTACATCTCTACCAGATGAACAAGATTCTATTAGTAGAGTGGATGAAATTTTAGAAACATTAGTAAAAAATTATTCATTAATCTTAATTGATTGTGATTTTAATACACCAGTCGGATATTTTAAACAATCATTAGAAACTTATTTAGTACAATCACTAGATATCCTTACGATACAACCACTTACAGCTTTTTTAAGAGAATTAAAGGCAAAAAATATACTAGAAGAAGGAAAATTAAAGATTATATTAAATAAATTTGTAAAAATTAAAGGAATTAATGAGAAAACAATCATTGGAGGAATGGCTTTCTATAATGATCCTGCTATGTCATTTATGACAGAATTATTTGATAGAAGTTTAATTAAATATATAACGATACCTTTTGAAGAAGATATATATATAAAATATTTGGAAGGAATTATTAATTGTGATATTAATTTAAAAGGATATTCTAAAAACTTTATGCAAGTATTAAAATCTTTAGGAAATATGATATATCCATTAGTTTCTGGGCAGGGAACATATAGACCACCAACAGTAGGAGGAAATAATCAGTCAAATGTATTTTCTCCAAGCATGAATGATACATTAAATCAAATGAAAAGAAATTTTTAAATAGGAGGAATTAACAGTGATAATAGGGGTTGCTGTAGTATTAGTAATCATTGTAATTGTACTAGTTATTTATAATATAAAGATTAGCCAGAAAATTCAAAAATTTAAAAATATTAATCAAAAAATTACTAATCTACAAGTTGTGCAAGATTTTATGAATACAATTGGTGAAACATCTTCAGTAGACGAAAAAATAAAAAAGATAAATAATATATTAATTGAAAAGTATGAAATCAAATATTCAACAATTGTTGTATTTAATGGTGCAGAATATGAAATAAAGGCATCTAATGTTGATCAAAGACACTGGGATTCATTAAAATCTTTACAAGATGTAGATATGTTTAAAGACAGTATACAAACAGCTACGCCCAAATATGTTACTGTCAATAGTGAAAGTGAGAGACTTCCATATCAAAAAATGGAATTTGGAAGGGCAAAATCAGCAATATTCTTTCCGTTATATATAGATAATGTATATATAGGATATTGGATACTAGAAAGTGGTACACCACATGATTTTGATAATGTTGATATAACTGTTTTAGAAGTTATAAAAGATAATATTGTATCTGTATTAAAAACAGTTGTGCACCAAAAAACATTAGAATCAATTGTAAGAACAGATTTATTTACAGGATTATATTCAGAAGAATATCTATATGGAGAAGGAAAGAAAATCATCGATCAATATACAATATCTACAATTTGTATGTTTAAAATTATCAACATAGAAGAAATTAACAAAAAGTATTGTAGAGAATTGGGAAATGAAGTAATAAAAGAAATTAGTAAATATGTTCAAGAAAATATTTCAGAAGATTATGTATTTGTTAGATACATGGGACCTAAATTTGTTATTGCTTTCTCAGGAGTAGATACAGAAGGAGTAGCTTCATTTATTAATGATATCAAAGATCATATTGAGCAAATGAAAATATCTTTACCAGAAGGCCAAATGAATTATACAACTGAAAATTATGAAAATAAAGATATGGATATGTCAAACCAAGAAGCAACACCAATTATAAATATTGTATTATCTTCATATTATAAAGGAACAGGACTAGAAGAAGTTCTAAAGAAATTAGAGGAATATTTAGATAATGCAGATGCACAAGAAAGTGATATAACAAATATATAATGTTTAACCATAGCATATACAGAATCTTATATAGGACTGAGACAAAATATTGAGTTTTGCTATACAATAAAAAGAAGGAGGAAATTGTATGGAATTTGATAAAACAATGAATTTTAAAGTAGAAAGAGAACAAAATGCAAAAAGCCAAGAAATTTTAAAAGATGTGTATGAAGCGTTAATGGAAAAAGGTTATAATCCTATTAACCAAATCGTAGGGTATATTTTATCAGGAGACCCTACATATATAACAAGTCATAATGATGCAAGAAATAAGATTAGAACAATTGAAAGAGATGAATTGTTGGAAAAAATGTTAAAAAAATATATAGGATTAGAAGAGGACTAATATGAGAATATTAGGAATAGATTATGGAGATGCAAGAGTAGGAATAGCGATAACAGACGAATTAAATATAACAGTACAAGGCTTAGAAACAATACAAAGAAATCATTCTGATAAAATTGTACTAAAAAGATTAGATGAAATCTTAGAAACATATGATGTAGATACAATTGTGGTAGGATTACCATTAAATATGGATGGAACGATGTCTGAAAGAGCAGAAATTACTAAAAAATTTGTTCATAAATTAAAATGTAAGTATAATAAGATGAAAATTGAAGTAATTGATGAAAGACTAACAACTGTTGCAGCTCATAAAACAATGAATTTTTTGGATGTGAATAAGCATAAAAAAAGGAATATCGTTGATACTATATCTGCAGTATATATATTAGAAACATATTTAAATAAATTAAAAAATACATTGAAAAATTCAGATTAATCATGTATTATATGTAATATATAATAAAATAAATAAATTGAAAGGAGAAATTTATGAACGATAACGAAAATTATGAAGGAGAAGATTTAGATAACGTAGTAATATTAAATGATGAAGAAGGAAATGAAGTAAGATTTGAATTCTTAGATTTAGTAGAATTAGAAGATGAAGAATATGTTGTTTTATTACCAATAGCAGAAGAAGGCGAAGAGGAAGAAGGAGAAGTTGTTATCTTAAAAGTAGAAGATACAGATGAAGAATCAGATGAGGAATCTTATGTAAGTGTTGATGATGAAGATACACTTAATAAGGTTTTTGAGATTTTTAAAGAAAAATTTAAAGATGATTTTGATTTTGTAGATTAATTAAATAAGGCGAATTTTATTCGCCTTATTTGGTTATAGAATAAAAGGAGGAATTACCAATGAAAAATTTTTCAACATGGCTATTAGTTTGTTTTATGGTAATGTACTGGGTATTTAGAATTATGGTTGCATTAATGGCACAAATGCGTCAAGATTTTATAGTACAACCATTGAATATAACAATAGAGATTATTTTATTATTTGTTGTATTAGTATGTTTGGTCTTAATAGTAAAAAGAAAAATGGTAGGAGCTTTAATTTATTTAATTTCTTATGTAATGTATTTTGGATCAGATGTAACAACAAAAATAACAACTTTAATTGAAGATCCTTCACAATTGGGATTAAATGATTATACAGCATTAATTATATCTTTAATAGGAATTATCTTACCACTAGCAGTAATATTAGATTTATTGGCAGATAAAAATAGAAAAGCACACCCTACAGATAAAAAGACAGATTGGTTTTATAAAAATGAAGAATATGATAGAAAACTAGATGATAGAGCTGATAAAAATAATTATAGAACACTATAGACAGATTAAAAAGAGAAAGATTGGCACCCTAAATGTTAGATAGAAAAGTCTAACATTTTGAGGTGCATTTTTTGTTGTATAGAAAAAATCAGTATCAATACTTTTTTAGGATTTAACTTTATTAATGACTAGAATTATGGTATAATGTTAGTGTTAATTATTATTAAGATGATAGGAAATAAGGTGAAAAAATGATACAAATAGAAGAAATATCACAAGAAAATTGGTCAAATTTATTACGTCAAATAGAAGCGGATGATATGGAAACAAAACAATTTTTAAAAGAACATGAGGAAGAAATTATCGATAAATTATTAGGAAAAAATGAAGAACTTACATTAGATGAAAAAAGAAAAGAATATGTTAGATTTATAGCAGGAGAATATATAGAAAAAACGGATTTTGAGAGTGCATATCATATAATAGAAGATATAAGGAAAAGACATAATTCAAGTATTTTGCAATTTGGAAAAAGATTACAAGGTTCTTCTAGTGAGGTTTTTGAATTTGATGACAAAATTATAAAATTTGGAAAAACGTTTAATATAATAAACAATCCCAATATAGTACAACCAGAAAAAGAATTAGACTTAGAAGAGGGATATAGATGGATGACAGTATTTGAAAGATTACCAATAGTGTATACAGAAAATGATAAAGATATTGCACAGACGATGTATAACAGAATAAGAGATGATGGTATGGTATGGTTTGATGCTCTTGGTTGTAATGTAGGAAGAACAAATAAATTAAGGGATGCTAATGATGATGGCTTAAGAATCATAGATGCACAATACATGGAATATGAAAGAGACATTTTTATGCGTATTCAACCAGAAAAATCAGAAAGATATAGAAAATATGGAATAGCAGCATATTCAATAGCTTTAAACGAATATATTGAAAAAAATGGATATGGAGCTTTTGAGAGAAGATACCAAGAAATGAAAAAAGAAAGAGAGAATGTGGCTAATAAAAAAGAAATAGAAACAGTTGCTCAAAAATCTACAATTGGAGGATTAGAAAAAGTAAAAGCATTTTTTAGAAACTTATTTCATAGAAAGGAAGATAAAGAAATAGATGAAAGATAATTATCGTAAAGCATGTAAAGAAGTATTTATATGTTTAAAATATGTAGATGAAGATTTATTACATTTAATTCCTATCGAATTGTATACAATGATTGTATCTAATATGAATAAGGATTATTATTTCAATTATGATAATAAGAAGAAAATTTATGAACAAGATTTGTTAGAAGAAACAGTAAATTTATTAGGATATATTTTTTATAATTATTGGGCAAATGAAAGTGAAAAAGAAAAGTTTAAGAAAGTAGTGATAGATAATTCAAAAACGAAACTTAATAACAAAAATGTTTAATAGTAAAGAAATAAGCAAGGAAGTGATATTTATGAGTGAAAATAAGAATACATCTATTAACTGGTATCCAGGACATATGGCAAAAACCAAAAGACAAATTCTGGAAGATGTAAGATTAGTAGATATTATAATAGAATTGTTAGATGCACGTATTCCGATATCTAGTCAAAATCCAGATATAGCAGAAATCACAAGAAACAAAAAGAAAATAATCGTATTGAATAAATGTGATTTAGCAGATGAAGGACAAAACAAAAAATGGGTGGAATATTTTAAAAATAAAAATATTCCAGCAGTTTTGACAGATTCTAATACTGGAAAAGGAATAGAAGAATGTGTTAGAAAAATAGAAAAAATTATGGAAGAAGAATTAAAAGGACAAGCTGAAAAAGGAAGAATTGGAAGAAAGATTAAAGCGATGGTATTAGGTATACCAAATGTGGGAAAATCTTCATTTATCAATAGAATTTCCAAAAAGACGTCTGCTGGTGTGGGAAATAAACCAGGTGTCACAAAACAAAAACAATGGATCCGTATCAATGAAAAAATCGAATTATTAGATACACCAGGTGTATTATGGCCTAAATTCGAAAGTGAAGAAGTAGCATTACATCTTGCATTTACTGGAACTATAAAAGAAGAGATTTTACAAAGAACAGAAATTGCCTATCAGTTAGTAAAATTTTTAGTAGAAAATTATCCAAAACAATTATGTGAGAGATATAAATTAACAGAAGAATATATTAATGAGCAATTAGAAAATGAAGAAAGACCAGAAAATGAGAATATTTATGAAATCTTTTTAGCAATTGGAAGAAAAAGAGGTTGTATCATTTCTGGTGGTAATATTGATGAAGAAAAAACAGCAAGAATTCTATTAGATGAGTTTAAAAATGGTAAGATAGGAAGAATAACATTGGAAAAAGCCCAATAAAAATCTTAGAAAATTAGAAGAAAAATCATGTGGAAACTTATAAGGAGTTATAGATGATGGAAGAAGTATTAAAAAAAGCAAGAGAATTAATGTATGAGCAAACCAAAAAGAATAAAGCACCTGCATGGGGATTAACTGAAATTGCCATTGAAAAAGGAGAACAATTGGCTAATCAATATCATGTAAATAAAGATTTAGTATTAATATCATTATATTTGCAACATACGGTTTTTAGTTGTGTCTATAAGGGAGAAATTCAAAAAAAACATCCACAATTAAGTGCAGAATTTTCTAAAAAGTATTTAGAGGAGTGGGGTGTATCAGAAGAAGACAAAAAAGTGATTTTGAATGCAATCGAGGCACATCATAATGCAATTGAAGCAACATCATTAGTAGCAGAGGTAGTAAAAAATGCAGAATGTTTTAAATTTGTTACTGTAAGAGGAGCTTTGATTTGGCTTCATGAACTTGGATTAAGAGGTGTATCATATGAGGAATCAGTTGAAAGGGTAATAGAAAAGATGGAGCAAAAGAAAAAATTGCTAACATTACCAAAATGTATTGAAGAAGCAGAAAAAAATTGTAAAGATATTATGCAAATTTTTAATATGTAGATCATAGTATAAATAATACATAAAACTGATAGTTACGCCAAAGTGTTACGAAATAATAAAACATAGTAAGATGAAATATGATAATTAATATAATAAGAAAGAAAAGGAAAAAATGAAATGGAAGAATTCTTAAAAATAAATAGAACAAAACAAGAAGTAGAATTAATGTCACCATTAACATGGGCATATATTGGAGATGCAGTGTATGAACTATTTATAAGAAATAAATTAATTGATGAAACAAATTTAAAACCTCATAAATTACATATAGAAGCTATTAAATATGTAAAAGCAAAAAGCCAAGCAGAAAAGTTAAGTGAAATCTATGAAATGTTAACTGATGAAGAAAAAGATATTGTAAGGAGAGGAAGAAATACGCAAAATCATCATTTACCTAAAAATGCAAATGTGCAAGAATATATGTATTCAACAGCTTTTGAGGCTTTAATTGGATATTTGTACTTAACAAAACAAAATGCGAGATTGAAAGAAATATTAGATAAAATCTAGTTCTATGCATTTTTGTCCAATTGGGGACGTTTCTGTTTGGGACATTTTTACAAAATAAAATAAAGTAGTTACAAAAAAAGTTATATAAATTCTGTAACTACTTTGTTTTTCATTCAATTTAAATAAAATGTTCCAAACAGAAACGTCCCCAATTGGACATAAATGAGAAAATCAAAAATAAGACTTGCAAAATTTACAAATCTATAGTAAAATAGGTATGTTGGAAAACAACATACCTTTTACTTAGCTTATAGATAAGCACCAAATCTTAAGCTCAGTTAAAGGAGAAAACAAAAAAATAGGAGGTGTAAACGATGACAAAGGAAAGAAAACAAGAAATCATTAACACATATAAAAGAGAAGAAAATGATACTGGTTCACCAGAAGTTCAAATCGCTCTTTTAACAGAAAGAATTAATGAATTAACAGAACACTTAAAAGTTCACAAAAAAGATAACCATTCAAGAAGAGGACTTCTAAAAATGGTTGGTAAAAGAAGAAACCTATTAAACTATGTAGCTAAAAAAGATATCAATAGATATAGAACAATCGTTGAAAAATTAGGAATAAGAAAATAAGGAAAACATGCGTTAGCGAAATCAAAGATTTCGACGCATAAATGTGAAGACTGCTTCGCAGTACTTCACGAATATAAGAAGTTTAACCTTGTTGTATACGAAAAAATCTATATAGGGTCAAGATAAAAGTAGATTTTTTCTATACAATAATTAAAAAGCCCGGTGTATAATCGGGCTTAAAAAAAATTTTAGTAAACTTGAGATTAGGTAAGTAGCTTGTATGATGTGCTAAAAAGGGAAATTGGGGACGGACTCAAAAATCCCTTTTTAAAGATGATATTGAGAAGATGGAGAAAAAATCGTTTTTTAAAAAGGGATTTTTGAGTCCGTCCCCAATTTCCCTTTTTAGCATAACATAGAGGTTACCATCTAAATTAAGTTTACTAAAGTTTGTAAGTGGTGCAAATTTATTTAATTTAGGAGGATTTTTTATGTTTAAAACGTATGAAACAGAATTAGCAGGAAGAAAACTTGTTTTTGAAACAGG
>CALXXJ010000038.1 GCA_944392665.1 uncultured Clostridia bacterium
TGTAGAACAGATATACCAGCATTTTATGCAAAATGGCTTATGAATAGAATACGAGAAGGATATGTATTAGTGAGAAATCCATATAATCCTAATCAAGTAACCAAATACAATTTATCTCCAGAAGTTGTCGATTGTTTAGCATTTTGTACGAAAAATCCAGAGCCAATGCTTACCTATTTAGATGAACTAGATAAATATAAACAATATTGGTTTGTAACCATTACCCCTTATGGAAAAGATATTGAACCAAATGTACCAGAAAAACAAAAAGTAATTGAAAGTTTTAAAAAAGTATCAAATCATATTGGTGTAGATTCTATCGGGTGGAGATATGATCCTATATTTATAGGAAATGGATTTGATGTTAACAAACATGTAGAGTGTTTTGAGAAAATGGCCAAAGAATTAAAAGGCTATACACATAATTGTACGATTAGCTTTTTAGACTTATATGAAAAAGTAAAAAGAAATGCTCCAGACATAAAACCACCAACAAAAGAAGAACAAATAGAAATCGCAAAAGCATTTGCTAGAATAGGGAAAGAAAACAATATGATTATTCATGCTTGTTGTGAAAAAACATATTTATCGCAATATGGATTACAATGTAATGGTTGTATGAGTCAAGAGATTATTGAAAAAGCTATAAACAATACTTTACAACCACCAAAAAGAAAAAATTTAAGACAAGAGTGTAATTGCTTAATGGGGAATGACATAGGAGCATACAATACTTGTGGACATTTATGCAAATATTGTTATGCAAATGCCAATAAACAATCTGTAATAGAAAACATGAAGAAGCATGATGATAATTCTCCATTTTTAATCGGAAGAAGTGAACCAGGAGATAAAATCACAGAAGCAAAACAGAAAAATTGGAAAGTGGAAAATGAGCAAATTAGTTTTATATAAAACCATAATAAAACTAAAATATAAGAAAATATTAAGAGAATTATTTTATATGTATAGTGTAGAATAATTCTCTTTTTTATGATAGTATAATGACAAATATTAATTTGGTAATTTGTAGAGGAGATTAGAATGTATATTAATGCAAATAATGTGAATTTATATTATGAAATCTATGGGAATGGAATGCCAATTATATTAGTACATGGAAATGGTGAAACACATCAAATATTTGATGTGCTAATAAATAAGCTAAAAGATAATTATAAAGTATATGCTATTGACAGTAGATGTCACGGAAAGAGTGAAAAAACAGAAAAAATATCATATAATTTGATGGCTGAAGACATGATTGAGTTTATAAAAAAATTGAAAATAAATAAACCTATATTTTATGGATTTAGTGATGGTGGTATAATAGGATTATTAATTGCAATAAAAGAGCCAAAATTATTATCTAAACTAATCATAAGTGGAGCTAATTTAAATCCAAATGAAGTGCCTAAATCTATGCTTATATTAGCAAAAATAGTTTATTTTTTTACTAGAAATAAGATACTAAAAATGATGATACAAGAACCTAATATAACAATACAAGACCTAGGAAAAATAGAAATTCCTACTTATGTTTTAGCAGGAGAAAAAGATATTATAAAAGAAGAGCATACTAGATTAATTGCAGATAATATAAAAAATAGTACATTAGAAATAGTACCTAAAGAAAATCATAGTAGTTATATAGTTCATAGTGAAAAGATATACAATATAATAAAAAAGTATATATAAAAGAAGAAAATTAAATGAATAAGAAATTAAACGAACTAAGTTCAGAGAAAAACTCCACTAGAAGCTCTTAGCAATTAGAACTTAGTTCGTTTAGTTTCTTATTCATTTGTCTTGAAAGTTAAAATATATTTATAAATTTAATGAAATTTGTAGACAAAATAAAAAGAATATTATAGAATAAGTAGCATAGGAAATGATAGTTAGCAGATGTGGTTTTGCCACCAATTTTACGATTCTTCGTAGGAAGGGTGGTGATGTTTATGGTTAAAGTGATACTATTTTTAATAATAGCATTAATGTTATCTTTAACATTAAACGTTGCCTTGACAGCAGTTCTATACAAGAACGGGATTGATAAGCAACTACATAAATAAAAAATGCTCACATCTGTAACTTTGACGAGTAGATGTGAGTTTAACTCTATTCGGCAAAACCACGTTTGTGGAATTGTCATTTCATATATTTATTATAATATATATATAAATAAAAAATCAAGAAAAATAGGGGGATTTATGAAAAAGGGATTAAAAATATGTTTTAGTATTATAGGAATCATAGTGATTTTAGGAATAGTGTTTTTTGTAGTAGATTATAATAGAGTGAAAAAACAAGAAAAATCTATATTTTGCATAAAAAATCCAGCAGGAACCTATATGGATGGTGGAACAGTAGAATATTTTGGACTTGGATATAAAGTTATAGATTTCAATACATTAGCAGGATTTGATGATATTAAAATTGGTACATGGTTTATGGATTATAATGACTTTGAGGAAGAAAGGAAAGCATAT
Source organism: uncultured Clostridia bacterium (assembly GCA_944392665.1). Classification (GTDB taxonomy): domain Bacteria; phylum Bacillota; class Clostridia; order TANB77; family CAG-508; genus CAG-269. The sequence continues at coordinate 2,490 of CALXXJ010000038.1, forward strand.
GAAAAAATATTTGAGGAAAATTTACAATCGAATGAAGAATTTAGTCGTAGTCCAGAAAATGTTACAATAGAAGTTGACGATACTACAATAACTCCAGAAAGTGTTTCAATCATAATTACAGATAATAATGAAGAACAATATGGTTGGGGTGTAGAATTTAGAGTTCAACAAAAAGTTAATGAAGAATGGGAAGATTTACAATATGTATCTGATGATTTATCTTGGATTGATATAGCTTATGAATTAGATGCAGATAATCAATTAACACAAAAATTAGATATAGAACAGTATTATGGAAAATTAACGAATGGAACATACAGAATAGTAAAACCAGTATATGATAATGGATATATGGATATATATTCAAATGAATTTGAAATTAAATAATAGCAACGAATAATTATATAATAGAAAAAGATTTGTTTGAAATATGACAAATCTTTTTTCTTAAAATTTACAATATCATTTGACTTTTTTTCATATCTATATTAATCTATTATAGGCAAGAAAAAATACAAATAAAATAGAAAAGTAAGAAAAATACGGAGGAAATAAAGATATGGCAAAAAATATGTTAGAAGTGACAGATTTAAAAGATATGTTAAATAAGACAAGAGAATTATATGGAGACAAACCAGGATATAAAATAAAAATAGGAAAAGGACAATATAAAACATATACACATAATGAAATAAGAGATATGATAAACTATTTAGGAACAGCACTAATTAGTTTAGGTTTAAAGGGAAAAAGAATTGGTGTTATTGGAGAAAATAGATATGAATGGGAACTTGCCTATTTATCAGTTGTATGTGGTGTAGGAATTGTCGTTCCAATGGATAAATCATTACCAGCAAATGAATTAGAAGAAGTCATAGAGCGTTCAGAAGTAGAAGCCATCTTTTATTCTAAAAAATATGAAGAAACTATCAAAAAAATAAAATATAGTGAGAAAAACAAGTTAAAACATTTAATTTCTATGGATACAGATATTCACGATGAAGGGATATATTCTGAAAAAGAATTAATAGAAAAAGGAAAAGAATTATTAGATAGTGGAAATAGAGAATATATTAATGCAAAAATTAATCCAGAAGAAATGCGTATTATGTTATTTACATCAGGAACCACATCAAAATCAAAAGTAGTTGCACTTTCACATAAGAATTTAATTTCAAATGTAATGGATTATGCATCTGTTGTAGATGTAAATTCAGATGATAGAATCTTATCATTCTTACCACTACATCATGTATATGAATGCACAGTGGGTATGTTAGTTTCATTATATGTAGGTGCAGAAAGAGCTTTTTGTGATGGTATTAGACATATTGTAGAAAATTTAAATGAATATAAAATAACATATGCAGCATTTGTTCCTGCCATATATGAATTAATGTATAAAAATATATGGAAGATGATAGAGAAAAAAGGAAAAGTAGAAGAAACAAAAGAATTGATGCAAGAATATAAAGATAAATCTATGCAAGAGAAAAAAGAAGTGTTTAAAGAAATTCATGATATGTATGGAGGATGTATCAAGTTATTTATTACTGGAGCTGCAGCATTAGATAAAGAGGTTATTGAGACATTTAGAAACTGGGGATTAAACTTATGTCAGGCATATGGTTTAACGGAAACATCTCCAATCATTGGAATAGAAACAAATGAACATCATAGAGTTGGATCTATTGGAAGACCAATTCCACATGTTGAGGCAAGAATTGATGAGGCAGATGATGATGGTGTAGGAGAACTAGTTGTAAAAGGCCCAAATGTTATGTTAGGATATTATAATAATAAAAAAGCGACAGAAAGTGTTATGGAAGATGGATGGTTCCATACAGGAGATTTGGCAAGAATTGATGAAGATGGTTACATATTTATCTGTGGAAGAAAGAAAAGTGTCATTGTTTTAAAAAATGGTAAAAATATATACCCAGAAGAAATGGAAGGATTGGTTAATAAAATTGAAGGGGTAAAAGAATCTTTTATCTTTGGAAAACAACAAACAGATGATAAAGATAATATTAAAATACATGTAAAAATTGTATTTGATAAAGAAATTATGAAAGAAGCATATAAGGTGGAGAATGAAGAGGAGATTTATAGAGTTTTAGCAGAAAAGATAAAAGAAGTCAATAGTGTTATGCCAAAGTATAAAGCAATCAGAGGAATTATTGTTTCAGAAGAACCTTTAATTAAAACAACAACTGGCAAAATAAAAAGACAGGCAAATCTAGAGTTAATGGAAGAGGAATAGATAACAAAGGGAGAATTATTAAAAACGATAATTCTCTTTTTATTTGATAAAAATAACAATATATAGAAGAAAATAAAAAAATGTATTGACATATTGTTATAAAGTGTTATAATTACACCATAACAGACAATAACAGTGAGGAGGAGAAAATGAATATAATCATTAGTAATAATAGTAGTATCCCCATTTTTGAACAAATAGAAAATGCGATAAAACAAGCTATATTTTCCAATGAACTAAAAGAAGAAGATATGTTACCATCTGTAAGAAGTTTAGCAAATGATTTAAAAATTAGCTTCTTAACAGTAAAAAGAGCTTATGATGAACTAGAACAAGCAGGATTCATAAAAACAGTTCAAGGAAAAGGAAGTTTTGTGGCTCCTAAAAATTTAGAACTCATTCGAGAAGAAAAACTAAAAGAAATCCAAGACTATATAGAAAAAATATATGATATTTCAAAAATATCCAATATTTCTGAAGAAGAAATAAAAGAATTATTTAAAATGATATTTGAGGGGGATTTTTAGTATGAAAAATAATATTGAATTACAAAATGTTTCAAAAGCATATAAAGATTTTAAACTACAAAATATTAGTTTTAATGTACCAGAAGGTTGCATTGTAGGATTAATAGGAGAAAATCGGAGCAGGGAAAACCACAACAATTAAATCTATATTAAATGTAACAAAGGCAGAAGGAACCATAAACATATTGGGAAAAGATAGCAAGGAACATGAAAAAGAAATAAAAGAAGAAATTGGTGTTGTATTAGATGATAGTTTTCTATCAGAGTATTTAACAGCAAAACATATAAATTCTATTATGAAAGATGTTTATAAAACTTGGGATGAAAATAAATATAAAAATTTGTTGAAACAATTTGATTTACCAACCAATAAGCTAGTAAAAGATTTTTCTAGTGGTATGAAGATGAAATTAAAAATTGCAACAGCCATATCACATAATCCCAAACTTTTAATATTAGATGAGCCAACAAGTGGCTTAGATCCAGTGGTAAGAAATGAAATTTTAGATATATTTAGAAAATATATAGAAGAAGATGAAACAAGGTCAATATTATTATCAACACATATTACAACAGATTTAGAGCATGTATCAGATTATATTGTATTTATTGAAAAAGGAAAAATGGTATTTCATTTACCAACAGATGAATTATTAGAAAATTATGGAATTATAAAATGCAGTAAAGAGGACTTTTTAAAATTAGATGAAAAGGATTATATAAAATATAAAAAAGAAAAATATCAGTATGAGGTATTGACAGACAATAAAAATGTTATCAGAAAAAAATATAATATAACAACCACTGATAAGCCATCTATTGAAGATATCATGTTATTTTACATTAAGGGGGAAAAATAGTTATGATAAAGGGATTATTGAAAAAAGATTTATATAATTTAGCAAGTTACAAAGCATCTTTAACTATTATTGTTTTGTTTTGTGGGATTGCAATTGTAGGTACAGAAGCGATTAATTGGGGATCTATTATCATATGCACAATTGTTGGTATGATTGCACTGTCAACTTTTAGTTATGATGAAATTGCAAAATCAAATAAATATATTTTAACATTACCTACTAATAGAAAAGAAATTGTAAAAGAAAAATTTATTTTAGCAATAGGAGCAACTATTTTAGGTGGAATATTAGGTTTATTACTAACTATTATAGTTGCAAATGTTATGAATTATGTTAGACCTGAAAATATGATAAATATTAATTATGAAAGTTTAATTACCACAACAATAGGCGGAATGTTTGGAATTTCTTTGATACAAGCCATACAAATTCCAAGTATATTCAAATGGGGAGCAGAAAAAGGAAGAATTCAAATGTTTATATTATTATTTATCATCATAGTAATAACAGCAGGAGCAGGTTTCCTAATCATGAAATCTAATCTTAATATAAATATGGAAATGCTAGAAAATTTTATAAATCAATTTGGATTAGTATTATTGGTAGCTTTGATGATTGTTATGTATAGTATATCTTATGTAGTATCATATAGAATATATAAAAATAAAGAAGAATAGGTTTTTATATATTATGAAGCAGGAGGAAAACAATTACTTAAAAGAAAATTATTTTATACAAATACAAGTATAGAATAATTTTCTTTTTTGTATTATAATCATAACAAGAAATAGTAATAGAAGAGAATAAATATAACTTAAAAATGTGTGAGAAGTATGAAAATAGATATATTTTAATCAAAGATAAATATGAGCTTGATTTAGATATATAACAATACAATTTTTATATATTCCACAAATGATATAATGTTTAAAAAGAAAAGGAAAAAAGATTATGATATATACAATGAATTATCATTCCCCTGTGCGGAAAAATATTATTAGCAAGTAAAGAAAATCAACTGATAGGATTATGGATAGAAGGACAAAAATACTATTTAGGAAATTTGAAAGAAGAGATAAAAGAGAATAAAAATGAGAGGATTCTCATAAAAACAAAAAAATGGTTAGATGAATATTTTAATGGGAAAAAGCCAGAAATTTCAGAATTGGATTTGGCACCTATCGGAAGTGAGTTTGCAAAAAAAGTATGGGAAATTTTATGTGAAATACCATATGGAAAGGTTACAACTTATGGAGAGATAGCAAAAAAGATGGCAAAAATCATGCATAAAGAAAAAATGTCAGCTCAAGCAGTTGGTGGAGCAGTAGGACATAATCCTATTTCTATTATCATTCCTTGCCATAGAGTGGTTGGAGCAAATGGAAGTTTAACAGGATATGCAGGTGGTATAGACAAAAAGATCTATTTGTTAAAACATGAACAAGTTAATATGGAGAATTTATTTGTCCCTAAAAAGGGAACAGCATTATTTATATGATTTTATCTATAAATATATTGTAAAACACCAACCTTTTTACTTTACAATCGTGTAATAAGTGGAAAACAGAAAAGAGGTGCTAGCTTGAATGAAATAAAATTAATTATAAAGTGCCAAAAAGGGGAAAAAGAAGCCTTTAATGAATTAATTACCATATATTATCCTTATGTATCGAAATTTCTAATAAAATTAACAGCAGATGAAGAAATTGCACAAGACCTAGTACAAGAAACTTTTTTAAAATTGGTAATACATATAGATAAGTTTGATGTAAAAGGAAAAGCAATGTTTAGTACATATCTCATGAAAATATCAAAGAATTGCTATTTAGATTATTTAAAGAAAAATAAGAAGATGGCATCAGAAATTGATATAGAAACCATATCTGATACGATTTCAATAGAAGATAAGATTGCAGAAAAAAATGAATTAGATATGGTATTACAGGAAATTGATACATTACCATTTGAACAAGCACAAGCAATAAAGCTGAAGTATTTAGAAGAATATTCTTTGAAAGAAATTGCTGAAAAGATGGGAACAAAACCAAAAACCATAAAGAGTAGGATACATGAAGGAAAGAAAAAATTAGAAAAGAGGATAAAAAGAGGAGGTAATGCATATGGATAAAAATTTACAAAATGTGTTATCCAATTTAGAGCCAGAGATAGATAAAAAATGTTTTGAATTAAAGCAAAAAACAAGAGAACGAAGAATGCAAAAAGTATTTATATTAGCAATTGTGCTATTATTGTTTATACCAAGTACATTGATTATGCTAGATGTAAATATTTGGGGATTTATTGTAGGAGCAATTGGTTTGATAGCACTTGCAATACTTATCATGTTACCAATAGCCTTAAAGGAAAATACAAGAGGTGAATGTTATGAATAATTTTATAGAAAAAATACCATTCAAGAAAGTTGTTCTATTATATATAATTGTTGCTATATTGGTAGGAGTTAGTTTAATCTTATTTATAGGGAACGCCTTTCAAGATAAATTAGCATTTATATATAACTATCATAGGATTTATGAAGAATTAGAAAATAATCATAATAATCTGGAAAGCATAAAAGATGAAATAAAAACTATGTCAGATAATTCAGAAGATGTTGTAGATGTTTTAATATTAAACAAAGAAAATAAAATCATATATAGTAGTAAAAACTCTGAATTTGCAAACCAAGAAGAATTTACTTTAAATAAAGCAGAGGATATGTCTAATGCATATTTTGTAAATCCTAATAATGACACGGCTATTTTTAGATTAACAACCAATAAAGAACTTATCGTAAATACAGTGTTGTCAAACTTTGATACAGAAATTCAAAAAGAATCTGAAGATCAAATATTTTATGAGCCAAATTTTGATAATAAGCAGGTCTATTTATTAAGTTATATAGCAAATCATGATACAGGAGAAAAAATATATTTTATTAATGAAATCCATCCAGTTGAAAATGGGAAAATGTATATAAAAGTAACACTAGCTATTATGATGTTTTTCTTTATGATATACTGGGTATTACTTGCTTTATATATTTATCAAAATGCTCTAAAATCAAAATTAAATCCATATCTATGGGGAGGTATCACATTAATTACCAATATAGCAGGTGTTATCATATATATCATTTACAAACAAAATCAGAAAACATGCTTTCAATGTGGTGCATTGCAAGATAAAAGTCATATATATTGTATATATTGTGGCACAAAATTAAGTGAAACTTGTCATACATGTGGTTCTGTTTTGAATAGGAATGATAAGTATTGTGCTAAATGTGGGAAAAAACGACAAAATTAATTTATGTATAAAAATGTCTAAAAGTATAGTAAATTTAAGTGTTTTGTAGTATAATATAAAAGTAGTCAGAAGAAAAAATTGAAACACTAACAAGTCAAAAGAGATTTGAAAAATAAAATAGAAATTATACAAATTTGAGGAAGGACTTGAAAAAATGAATAATAAATATAATTTAACTTTAGAACAAAATATATTTTTAGCAAAAAAAAATTTAGTAGATAATATATATGCCAATGCAAGAATGGAAGGTTTAAACATAACTTTTCCAGAGACTAAAACAATATTGGAAGGGGTTAATGTTCCAAATTTAAAAATAGATGAAATTCAATGTATATTAAATTTAAGAGATGCTTGGAAATATGTTATAAATAATGTAGACAAAGCTTTTGACCTTGATTTTATTTGTAAAATAAATGAATTTGTAGCAAGAAATGAAAGTATTGCTTGGGGAGTATTAAGACAAGGTAAAGTTCAAATAACTGGAACAGATTATATTCCTGAAATACCAAGTGAAGAAAAAGTAAAACAACAGATAACTCATATATTGCAAATAGAAAATGCTACAGAAAGAGCAATAGAGTATATGTTATATGGTATGAGAAGTCAATTGTTTTGGGATGGGAATAAAAGAACAAGTACAATTTGTGCTAATAAGATTATGATTGAAAATGGTTGTGGAATTATAAAAGTTCCAGATAATAAGTTAAAAGATTTTACAATTTTGTTATCTGAATTTTATAGTACAAATGACAAAGAGAAAATTAAACAATTTATTTTTGATGAGTGTATCGATGGAATTGTTTTTGAGAATAACTAGAAATTTATAAGAATAATATTAAAAGCAGAATTAGGAGATGTTGTAAACCTACAAATGGTTTGTGCAATACATACTTAATTCTGTTTTTTTGTATTATTGACAATTTTTTTTAAAATTTTCCAACCTTTTTGTTTTTTAATCGTGTAATAAATGTTAAGACTTATGATAAAAGAAAGGATGGTTGAAAAATAATTACAATTTTGGCGTTGCGCAGTGGCGAACTTCATTTGAAATTTATTCAACGTACAGTTAGTACGCCTCATAAATTTCAAACTCGTTTTCCTAGACAAAATTTAATTCTTTTCCAACCAGATTTGTGCCTTAAGAAAGGAAGGATATAAAAAATGGAAAAAATAAAGGGATTATCAAGCAAAGAAGTAGAAGAACAAATACAAAAAGGAAATGTGAATACACTGCCAAAAGATAATTTAAAATCAAATTGGAAGATTATTGCTGACAATGTATTTACATTATTTAATTTATACAACTTGATTATTGCGATTGCATTAATTTCAGTAAAAGCATATACAAATGTATTCTTTTTTGCAATTATTACAGTAAATGTTTTAATTGGAATTATACAAGAAATCCATGGAAAAAATTTAGTGAAAAAATTGTCGATTCTAAATACAGCAAAAGCAACTGTCATAAGAAATGGAAAAGAGAAAAAAATAGATGTAGAAGAAATCGTATTAGGAGATACAATTGTTTTAGCACAAGGAGATCAAATTCCATCAGATGCACAAATTATCAGTGGAGAAATAGAAGTTAATGAATCCTTACTTACAGGAGAATCAGATTTAATCTTAAAAAGTGAAAAAGACACATTGCTTTCAGGAAGTTATGTGGTTAGTGGAAAATGTTATGCCAAAATAGAAAAAGTAGGAGAGAATAATTTTGCCAATAGAATTATTAGTTCAGCAAAAAAACAAAAATCTAACAATTCAGAATTAATTAATTCTATGAAAAAGGTAACAAGGTTTACAAGTTTTGTCATTATTCCATTTGGAATTATTCTATTTATACAAGCATATATTACAAGACAAACAGATATTACACAATCTGTTATTGCGACAGCAGCAGCGTTACTTCGGAATGTTACCAAAAGGGTTAGTCTTATTAATTACGATTTCATTAGAATCAGGAGTTATTAAATTAGCAAAAAAACAAGTACTTGTGCAAGAATTATATAGTATAGAATCTCTAGCACATATAGATACTATATGTTTAGATAAAACAGGAACAATCACAACTGGTAAAATGAAAGTTTCAGAAGTAAAAATGTATGATGAAGCCATATTACCAAAACCATTCAACGAAATGATGGTAGCATTTGTAAATGGTATGGAGGATAATAATGCGACATTTAAAGCGATGAAGAAATATTTTAAAGGAGATACGGTATATAACACTATAGAAAAAATACCATTTTCATCAGAAAGAAAGTGGAGTGCCATCTCTTTTGAAAATATGGGAACAATTGTCATGGGCGCACCTGAAAGATTATTTGAAAAAAGTAAGGTACAGATGCCAGAAGAAATGATAGATTTACAAAAAAGAGGAAAAAGAGTATTAGGAATTGCCTATACAAATAAAGTGATTCGTACACCAGAACTACCAGAATTAGAAGTGGTTGCTACCATTATACTAGAAGATCCTTTAAGAAAAAATGCAAAAGAAATGTTAGGATATTTTAAAAAGCAAGGTGTTGAGGTAAAAGTCGTTTCAGGAGATAACCCTCTTACTGTATCTAATATAGCAAAAACAGCAGGTCTTGAAAACTATGATTCTTACATAGATTTGTCTACCATAAAAAGTGATGATGAAATAGCAGGAATAGTGGATAAATATAGTATTTTTGCAAGAGTATTGCCACATCAAAAAAGTATTATTGTAAAAGCATTGCAAGAAAAAGGGCATAAAGTAGCCATGACAGGAGATGGTGTCAATGATGTCATTGCACTTCGTGAAGCAGACTGTAGTATTACACTTCCAGATGCAACAGATAGCGCAAAACAAGTATCTCAAATTGTATTATTAAATTCAGATTTTAGTGTTTTAAAAGATGTACTAATGGAAGGAAGAAGAGTTGTTAATAACATTACAAGTGTTGCAAGAATATTCTTTATTAAGACTATATATTCTGTTCTATTATCTGTATTTTGTATATTAACCAATATGGAATTCCCATTCATACCAATACAAATTACATTAATTGATTTAGTAATTGAAGCATATACCTCTTTCTTTGTATCTTTTGAAAGAAATGAAAAACCAATCAAAGGAACATTTTTAAAAACAGCCTTAACAAATGCACTTCCATTTGCTATTGTAATTATGTTAAATATAATTGTTTTAACAGTTTTAGGAAATGGTATGGGAATAGAGCAAAATACATTAACTACTATGATGTACCTACTAATTGGATTTGTAAGTATATTAGCTGTTCAAGAGGTCTGTATGCCATTTAATAAAGTTCATGCATTTTTATTTAGTACAACAGCTGTAGGATTCTATGTGGCAGCATATCTATTTAGAAATTTATTAAAATTATCACCATTGGTAGTTGAGCAAATAGGAATTGTTGCGATTTTAGCGATAATTAGTTATATAATTATTTTTATAAAAAGAAAGATGTATAAACTGTCAGAAATATAATATTACCTTTAAGAAAATTATTTTACAGGCTTTAGTCTGATATATAGAATAATTTTCTTTTTTATGGTATGCTTAGATGGATAATAATAAGTTGTGAGGAGAATGTAATATGATAGAAATAAGACAAGAAAATCAAAAAGATTATGAAGAGGTATATAGGGTTATCAAAACAGCATTTGAAACAGCAGAACATAGTGATGGAAATGAACACGATTTGGTAGTTGTTTTAAGAAATAGTGATAGCTTTATACCAGAATTATCATTAGTAGCTGTTAAAGAGGATAAAATTGTAGGATATATTTTATTTACAAAAATAAAAATAGAAAATTATGAAGAAATAGCTTTAGCACCACTTGCTGTATTACCAGAATACCAAAAACAAGGAATTGGTAGTATGTTAATTGAACAAGGGCACAAGATAGCGAAAAAACTAGGATATCATTATTCTATTGTATTAGGAAGTGAAAATTATTATCCAAAGTTTGGATATATTCCAGCCATACAATATAGAATACAAGCACCTTTTGATGTGGCTAATGAAAACTTTATGGCTATAAAATTAAATGATGCAGATACAGGAATACAAGGTGTTGTCCAATATGCAAAAGAATTTGGGATATAATAATGACAATTACATCAAAAAATAATAATTTATAAAAATGACAAATATAAAAATAAATGAAGAAAGGAGTGTATGGTATATTTAAGTTATTAAATATACCATACAAGAATATTATGATTGAAATTAGATTTGATAAAGAAAAAAAAAGAGCAGTTGCATATGATAATACAATCCAAGTAGGAGAATGTGATTTTCTAGAAACAGAAGATTATTGGAATATAACACATACAGAGGTAAATGGTAATTATCAAGGACAAGGAATTGCAAGAAAGTTGGTAGAATGTATTATAGAGAATGCAAAAAAAGAAAA
>CALXXJ010000039.1 GCA_944392665.1 uncultured Clostridia bacterium
ATTACAAAAAAATGATGAAACTCTTAAAAATACAGGGGTGTAACTAAATAAAATATAAATTTAGTTGACACTACCATTGAAAATAGGGGGAATTAAATATGAAAAAAGCAATCATAGGAGTTGTTATAGCCATTGTCTTAGTGGCTGTTGTAGGAATTGGCGTTTTAGTAGTGAATGATTTTAGACAGGAAGACATTTTAAGACAAGAAATGTTAGAATTTGAAAATCTAACACGCGCAGAAAACATTGATTTAGATCAGATTGACCAAAGGATTCGAGAATTAAAAACAACAGGAGATTATGGTGTCTTAGAGAAAGCAATGAAAGATTATTTAGCAGATGTGGTAAATACTTCGGTTAGCATTGCAAATATAATAAATGATGAAAGAATTGTAAATGCATTAACACCTGAAAATTATACAGAAGATGGACCAGATTTTGTTCAAACTAAACAATTTTTAGAGCAAGCCAAAAGTGATATAGAACAATATAAGACAGAAGTATTAACATTATTAACAAATGAAGGAGCTATGTCATATATAGAAGATAAAAATTTAGACCAATATTATATAGACTTATATAAAGAAATTGCTTTATCAGAAGATACTGCAATAGAAGAAAGTAATGCAGAATTAGAAGGATCTTTAGATGAAGCAATGAGTGTCATAGATACTGAATCACAAGTCATTAACTTCCTTGCAGAAAATCAATCTGGCTGGGAAATACAAGGTGAAAACATTGTATTTAATAGTGAAGAATTACAAAATCAATATGATGAATTGGTTAGCCAAATACAGTAATGTATAAGGAGACAGCACTGATTGAAAGGTGCTGTCTTTTTTCTTGTGGTATAGAAAAATTACTTTTTCTTATACCATAAAAAACAACGTTGCATAGAAAGAATATTTTAAAAAGCCTGTTATTATTCTTTGACCAAAAAACAACATTGCATTTCATTTATAATTTTGATATGATTGTTCATAATAAAAGTATATAAATGAAAAAGGAGAAAATCATGACAGAGAAGGAAAAAAGAGATAAAGGAGAATTATATAATCTAGCAAATGATGAAGAACTTGTACTAGAAATGAGAAAATGTAAACAATTATGTTATGAATACAATCATATTTCTCCAGATAAAATGGAAGAAAGAAAAGAATTCATAAAGAAAATATTAGGAACTACAGGAGAAAATTTACAAGTAGAATCCAACTTTTATTGTGATTATGGATATAATACACATGTTGGAGAAAACTTCTATGTAAACCATAATTGTGTGATATTAGATGTAACAAAAGTGGAATTTGGAGATAATGTCTTTATTGGACCAAATTGTGGTTTTTATACTGCAGGACATCCATTAGATGTAGAAACAAGAAATCAAGGATTAGAATATGGAAAACCAATTAAAGTAGGGAATAATGTATGGATTGGTGGAAATGTTGTTGTATTACCAGGTGTGACCATAGGAGATAATGTAACAATAGGTGCAGGAAGTGTTGTCACAAAAGATATTCCATCAAATACAGTAGCATATGGAAATCCATGTAGAGTGGTTAAGCAACTTTAAGGAATACAGAAATAAAGGTAGAAAAAATGAATCATAAAACTATGAAGAGAGAAAAAATAAAAATTTTTCTCTTTTTTATTGACAAACTTTATACCTAGATATACAATGTATAAAAATACATAGAATATCTAGGTATAGGAGGTGAATATATGAAAATAGACAAAGAACTATTAAAGGGAAGTACAACCATGTTAATTTTGAACTTATTAAAAAAAGAAGACATGTATGGATATCAAATGATTAAAAAATTAAAAGAAACATCAGAAGATGTATTTGAACTAAAAGAAGGAACTTTATATCCTATATTACATACTTTGGAAGAAAAAAGATATATTACATCATATTGGGATGAATCTTCTAGTAAAAAGAGAAAATATTATTCTATAACCAAAAAAGGAAAAGATGTCTTAAAAGAAAAAGAAACAGAATGGAAGATTTTTAGCAATGGTGTCAATAAAGTATTAGGGGGTGTTTCATTTGCAAATTAAAGATTTTTTAGAAAAAGTATGCAATGAAATTAAATACAAGCCAATTCGAGAAGAAATTAGCAAAGAACTAGAAAACCATATAGAAGAATCGAAAGAGGCATATATACATAAAGGTGAAAGTGAGGAAATAGCAATTAATAAAGCAATTGCAGATATGGGGGATGCAGAAGTTATTGGGAAAACATTAAATAAGATTCATAAACCAAAATTAGATTATAAATTAATTATCTTACTTTTGATTTTATTATGTTTTACATTTTTAGTTGTAGGAATCAAAACAACTTCACATGTATTTTCAGAAGGGGAAGGACCATTTTTTGTTAAAACAATTGTATATCTTATAATAGGTTTTATATTAGGGTTAGCCATTTATTTTATGGATTATACTAAAATAGCGAAATACTCAAATTATATTTATATAGTCTCTTCTATATTAATTATTTATACAGTAATATCTAGTCATCACCTAATAAATGGTATTCCATATCTAAATATAGGGAACATATATATTCCCATTAATAGAGTTGTCATGCCTTTATTTTTGATTTCTTTTATAGGATTTATACAAAATGTAGGAAAACATAAGGTGGAATTTCGTGTTTTGGATTTAGAAACAATTCAAATAGATAAAAGTCTAATAAAAATAATTATTTTAAGTGTGTTTTCTTTATTATTATTAGCATCTATTCCTTCATTAACATCTGCTTTTATATTAGGAATTGCATATATGATAATAGCAACAGTTAAAATTATAAAAGATAGTCATAAGAAAGTGACCAATCTTTTAAAATTATATGGAGTCATATTTGCTTTAGGGATTATATGTATCATTAGTCTTACAACAGCTCCATATCGTTTAGAAAGAATTGTAACAACATTTTATCCGGAAACAGATCCAGAAGGTGCTGGATGGTTAGGTATTAACAGAAAACTAATTATTGAATCTGCTAGTATGTTTGGTGAGGCAGAAGATATGAGTAATGCTCTTGATTTATTTGATGCGGGAACACAGTTTGCTTTTATATCGATTCTTGCACATTATGGTTGGATAGTAGCAATTTTACTGATTGTAACAATTATATTAATTTCAATAAAACTAATTATAAATTCTATTAAAGTAAAAGATGCTTATGGAAAAATGATAATTATAGGAATTTCTTGTTTATTTATTTTCCAGAGTGTATTTAATGTTTTGATGAATTTGAATTTATGGTTTGAGTCAGGTTTTGAATTACCATTTGTTTCTTATGGTGGGACAGGATTAATTATGAATATGGCATGTTTAGCATTGGTATTATCAATTTATAGGAGAAAAGATATATTGATAAGTTCTGGAAATGAAAAGGTGGCAGGCTCAACACAATAAGAATAATTAATTATATAATAATGTACAGTAAAATCACTGAATTTAGTGATTTTATTGTAGATTTATTTGACAAACAGAAAATACCATGATAAAATAATTAAACATTAAGAGCATACCTAGAGAAAACTCGAGCGGTATGAAGTAACCAATAGGTTATTACACAGAAAGCAGGAATTTTACCTTGCTGGAGGAGTCTTAATATAAAGATTTCTTTAGTGAGGTTTTTTTGTTAGATAGGAATCATTAATTTTCTATCAAATAAAAAGGGGGAATTTTATGGAAAAGGTAGATAAAATATTAAAAACATTTTATAATCAATATGAAGAAGAAAATAGATTCAAAAAATCTAATCATAATAAATTAGAATTTATCACAACAACAAAATATATAGAAAAATACTTAAAAAAGAAAGATAAAATCTTAGAAGTGGGAGCAGGAACAGGAGCTTATTCTTTGTATTATGCAAAACAAGGTTATGATGTGACAGCAGTAGAATTAGTAGAAGAAAATATAACCAAACTAAAACAAGGGATAGAAGAAACCATGAACATACAAGTACATCAAGGGAATGCAGTTGATTTAAGTATGTTTGAAGACGAAACATTTGATATCACACTTGTGCTAGGACCAATGTATCATTTATTTACAAAAGAGGAACAAGAAAAAGCAATTGCAGAAGCAATTCGAGTTACCAAAAAAGAGGGACTTATCTATTTTGCATATATAACAAATGATGCTGTTGTTTTAAAAGTTTTATTGCTAGAACATAAATTATTAGAATACAGAGACAAACATGATGAAAAATTTAGATTAGTCAATTCTCCAGAGCAAATTTTTAATTTGTTTTTGATTAAAGATTTTGAAGAAATGATGAAAGATACTAATACCGTTTGTTTACATGAAGTAGCAACAGATGGTATTGCACAAGCGATGCAAATGTATATTGACCATTTATCAGAAGAAGAATTTGAAGAATGGATTAAATACCATTTAGCAACTTGTGAAAGAAAAGATTTAATGGGATATAGTACTCATGTATTACATATATGCCAAAAGAAATAAATATATAAAGGAGGAATTTTTTATGAAAAAAATCATACCAGAAAAATTAAAGAAAGGTGATGAAATTCGAGTGATTGCACCTTCTAGAAGTATGAAAATTTTAGGAAAAGACTGTATAGAACTTGCAACAAAACGTTTAGAAGAGGAAGGATTTAAGGTTACATTTGCAGAACATGTGATGGATTCTTTTGATGATGAATATAATTGTGCAAAAATAGAAGATAGAGTAAAAGATTTAGAAGAAGCTTTTAAAGACAAAAATGTAAAAGCTATATTAACCGTAATTGGTGGATATAATTCTAATCAATTATTAAAATATATAGACTATGATGTAATAAAAGAAAATCCTAAAATCTTGTGTGGATATTCAGATATTACTGCTTTATTAGATTCCATCTATGCCAAAACAGGATTGGTAACCTATTATGGACCACATTATTCAAGCTTTGGTATGAAAAAAGGATTTGAATATACTTTAGAATATTTTAGAAAAATGTTCATAGAAGAAAATGAAGAAATTGATGTATTACCATCTAAAGAATGGAGTGATGATGCTTGGTTTATTGACCAAGAAAATAGAGGATTTTTTGAAAACAAAGGTTATTTAACTATTAATGAAGGAAAAGCAGAAGGAGAAATTGTTGGTGGTAACCTATGCACATTAAATCTATTACAAGGTACAGAATATATGCCAGATGTAGAAAATAAAATATTATTTTTAGAAGATGATGGAATGGCAGGTAATACTTTTTTAATGGAATTTGATAGAAATTTACAATCTTTATTACATACATTAAAAACTGTAAAAGGAATTGTAATTGGAAGAGCACAGAAAAACTGCAACATGACAGATGAAAAATGGATAAAATTAATCAAAAATAAAGAAGAATTAAATGGTATACCCGTGATAGCTAATGTAGATTTTGGACATACAACACCAATTTGCACATTTCCAATTGGAGGATATGCAAAAATAGAAGCTAAAGATGGAAAAGCAAGTATACAAATACGAAATCAAAAATAAAGTAGGTGATAGTATTGAATGATATCATAATAGAAAAGATGAAGGAAGAGGATATAGAACAAGTTGCTAAGATTCTCATAGATTCCTGGAGAATTGCATATAAAGATATTATAGATAAGACATTTTTACAGAATTTGAATATGGATGACAAAGTACAAACATTAAAAGAAGAAAACAAAGCTGGAGAGCATAGAATTGCAAGAGATAAAGAGACAAATGAGGTTGTAGGTGTTACTAGGTTTGGAAAAAGATTAGACGAACTAGATAGATTTACAGAATATGATGGAGAAATATATGGATTATATGTAAAACCAGGATTATTAAGAAAAAAGATAGGAAGTAGATTATTGTTACATGCGAAAGAAAAATTAAAAGAACAAGGAAACCATAAAATGATTATTTGGTGTTTAAAAGAAAATGAACCTTCAAGAAAATTTTACGAAAGTATGGGAGGTATTTTATTAGGAGAAAAAACACGTAATATAGGAGGAAAAGATTATTCATTAGTTGGATATGGATATCAAATTTAATTAATTGTGTTTAAAAAAGATTCTAGTAGTAAGTTATAGTTACTTAATAAAAATGGAGAAAATCAGTATTTAGATTTTCTCCTATATTAATGACTAACATGGCTAAACGCTATGGACACTAATGTAATAATAATATATGAAAAATTATTAATTATATACATAAAAAAACGATAGCCTTTTAGACTATCGGATTATAATGATTTTCGTTCTTTTCAGAACGGACACTAATGTTTATTAATTTAATTATAAACGATACTGTAAAAAAGTCAAGTTAAATTAGAAAATTCATAATCAATTAAATAAGTAAACAAGAGTTCGCAATATTTTTGAAGCTTTATATTAACAGTAATATACATCTATTATGTTGTAACTTTTTTAGAAAAAATGGTAATATATAAATAGATGCAAATGGAAAATACTGTTGTTGCGAATATTTGTAAACTTATGTTAAAATATATCTGAAGCGAAAAATAACTGATGAATAAATAAGAGTAAAGGGAAACATATATGAGAAAGATAAAGGAAAATGGAATAATAGATATCATGCATACAAATTTTTGTATTATATTGATGATACTAGTTGTATTGATTCTTACCATTGTATATAAATATATTACATATAAAAAGGAAGTACAAGCTGCATTGGAAACAAGTGTAAATATAGAAGAATTATATAATACAACAAAAGCAAAAGAAGCAGAGATAATAGAAGAGGAAAATAAAAAAGAAAAAGATATTGATAGCAGTACATCTGATTGGGAATTATTATTGGTAAATAAAAATAATAATGTTCCAGAAGGATCTTCAGTAGAATTAGAAGAGGTAGAAGAGGGGCATCAAGTAGATAGAAGAATTGCAGAATCTTTAAAACAAATGTTATCTGATGCTAGAAAAGAAGGGCTATCTCCTATTATTTGCTCAAGTTATCGTACAAATGAAAAACAACAAAAGTTATATAATAATAAAGTTAGAGAATATAAAAGATGGGGATGTAGTTCTGAAGAAGCAGAAGAATTTGCATCTTATTGGGTAGCAATTCCAGGAACAGGAGAACATGAAACAGGACTTGCGGTGGATATTGTGTCTAGAGATTATCAAATATTAGATGAAAAACAAGAACAAACAGATGTGCAAAAATGGCTAATAGAACATTCATATAAATATGGATTTACTTTAAGATATCCAACAGATAAAAAAGATATTACGATGATAAATTATGAACCATGGCATTATCGATATGTTGGAATTGATAATGCAACATATATGAAGGAACACGATATGTGTTTGGAAGAATATATTGATTATTTAAAGCAATTCGAAGAAGAGGAATATAAGGAAATTGTTTCATAAGATAAGTATATGTCTATATGGTCAAGATAAAAGTTGAGTTCTCTTATACATATACAATAAAAGGTACAATAATATGATTTTATTGTACTTTTTTTGTTGTAATCTAATAATTGTTATGATAGAATTTTTTTGAAATAGAAATAGGTAAGGTGATTTAAATGGAAAAAAATAAAATAGTTTTACCAGATTATGAAAATAGCATTTTAAACCTAATAAATTCTATATTACACTATTATCATGTTAAAACAAAATATAATGGACTTGACGTATTAAATAAAAAGTTAGAAAAACAGTATCAAAATATTGTATTAATTATTTTAGATGGAATGGGAGAAAATATATTAAACATGATTTCTCCAAATGGATTTTTAAAAAGGCATCAAGAAAGAAAAATAACTTCTGTTTACCCTTCTACAACTACAGCAGCAATGACTACATATTATTCTGGAAAACCACCTATCGAAACTCGGATGGATAGGTTGGTCTCAATATTTTAAAGAATATGGACGTAGCATTGATGTTTTGCCAAACCGTGATTCTTATACAGGAGAAATCTATAAAGATGCTAAAATAAATGTGCATGATTTAATTAACTATATATCTATATATGAGCAAATAGAAAAAGTATCAACAGATGTTAAAGCTTATGATATTAATCCTTCTCATTGTGTATCTAGGAGCAAACGAAATATTAATGCAGACACAATAGATATTTTATGTGATTCCATAGAGGCAATATGTAAAAATCCAGATAAAAACTTTATTTTAGCCTATAATGATAATCCAGACGGTTTATTACATCAATTTGGTTGTCAATCTAATGAAGTGAAAGAATTTGTTTTAGATGCAGAAAAGAAAATAGAAAATTTATATGATAAATTATTAGATACCAATACCTTATTAATTGTTTCTGCAGATCATGGCCATAAAGATATAGAAAAGGTATATGATATTTTATATATGGAAGATATTCAGGATTGTTTAATACTTCCACCTAGTATAGAATCTAGATGTACTACTTTTTGGGTTAAAGATGAAAAGAAAACAGAATTTGAACGATTATTTAAAGAAAAATTTGGGGAAGATTTTATATTATATACAAAAGAAGAATTTTTAGAAAGGAATATGCTAGGATTTGGAAATAAACATAAAAAGGTAGATGATTTTATTGGAAATTATATTTCTTTGTCCATTAGAGGTGCAAGCTTTAAATTAGGAACTTATATAAGCAAAGAAAAACCAGAAAAGAAGTCAGCTCATTGTGGATTGTCGTGCGAAGAAATGGAAGTTCCTTTAATTATTATCCAGTAAATAAAATTAAATAATGGAAAGGTAAAAAGTATGTATAAAATTATTTTTATTGATATAGATGGAACATTAAGAAATGATAGAAAGGAAATAACAGAAAAAACTAAAGAAGCAATACATAAAGTTGTAGAAAAAGGAATATATGTAGTCATCTGTTCGGGAAGACCTGGAAAATATGTAGAAGAGATAAGCAAAGAAGCATTGGCAAGTAGTTATGTGGTTGGGTGTAATGGAGGAGAAATCTATGATTATAAAGAAAAGAAAACTATATATGTAAATGCTTTAGAAAATGAAGAAGTAATAACATTATGGCATATGGCTGAAAAATATGATGTGCAGCTTATCATGATTTCTAATGGAAAAAGAATTGTAAGAAAGCAAACAGATGATGAAACAGATATTATTTTAGAAGAATTAATAGAAAATTTTGTAATAGATAATCCAGTTACACAATGCGTTTTTTCAAGTATGGAATTGGAAAGTATACAAAGTATTAAAGAAGAAATAAACTTAAAAAATTTAGGAATTGTTAATTTATCAAAATGTTTAATAAATAATGAACTACCAAAAGAAAAGCCCTTTTTCCTAGACGTTACTTGTAAAGGTACAAGTAAAGGAGAAGCAATTAAAAAATTGTGTGAATATTTAAAAATAGATTTAAAAGATAGTATAGCATTAGGAGATAGTTATAATGATTTAAGCATGTTTGATGTTGTAGGACATTCTGTTGCTATGGGAAATGCTCCAGATGATATAAAAAGAATTGTAGACAAAGTGACAGATACTAATAATGAAGATGGTGTAGCAAAGTTTTTAGAAAAACTAAATAAAGAGGTGTTGTGAATTGGTAATAAAATTAGATAAAGAATTAGAGATTATTAAAGGTGAGAAAAATGTAGAATTACCAAAAGATATATTAGGAAAAATAGAAAGTTTTTGGCAAAAACAAGTAGAAATAAATCCTCATTTATTTAATGGAGAAGTATGGAGTGTTACTAATTTTGAAGAATTAGAAGATAAATTTAGATTGACTGTTCAAAAAACCAATTATGCACATTATTTATATGATGAACGAGTAGGTTTAGAAGGAAATTTTGCATGTTATAACCTAAATGGTGGAATACTATTAGAAACAATTGATAAAAAATATATTCTTGGAGAAATGAATGAAACAACTTCTTATCCAAAAGTCTTACAAATTAGTGGAGGGAATCTTGATCAAAATGATATAAAAAAAGACGGATCAGTTGATTTAATTGGAAATATAGCAAGAGAATTAAAAGAAGAATTAAATTTGGATTTATTTGATAAGTACATGATAAAATCATATAAGATGAAATATATGGAAATACCACAAGGGAGAAGACATTCTTATGCACCTATGTTAAAAGGAATGTTAATGATGACAGAAGAGGAAATGAAACAATATTATAAAAAATATAAAGAATATTTAAAAGAAACGAATCAAGAAGTGGAATTTGAGAAATTACATTTTATAGATAAACAAAATGCATTGACAGAATTAGATAATTTAGATAATCCTAAAAGACCATATTTAAAAGATTTACTGTATATGGATAGTATTGAGTGATAAGAAAAATAAGGAGAGATATATGATACATATATTAGTATATGAATTAGGGGGGAATCATATGTATAAAATGATTTGTTTAGATTTAGATGGTACTGTACTAAATGATCGCAAAGAAATTAGTAAAGAGAATATAAATCTTATCAGAAGAGCAAGTAATGAAAAAGGAATCATATGTGTATTTGCGACTGGTAGACCATTAGAATATGTAGATGAAATATGTAATTCATATGATGACTTTTTGACTAATTATATAATTGCAAGTAATGGTGCTATTATAAGAGATAATAAAAATGATGAAGTTATTTATAAAGATTCTATTACAAATACACAGATATTAAAGCTTAGGAATATCTTTTCAGAGGAAAATGCAGATTATATGATAGTTTATACAGATACACAACAAATAATGAGAGAAGCAAGAAATATCAAGGCATTAAAAGATTCAGCAATAATAGTAAATAAAAAAGATTCAGAACTTAAATATATAGAAGATACAATAAAAAATAATCCTAATCTTTCAAGCTTGTTATGTATGATAGGAGGAGATACTTCAGTATTAGAAAACATTATTTCCAGATTAAAGGAAATAGGAGGGATAGAAACACCTGGTATTGGTAACTATTCACATAAAACAAAAAACTACGCATTTGAGTCTAAATTTATTGATGTCATGAAAAAAGGTTGTAGTAAGAAGAATGCTATATATTTTTTGGCAGATAAATTAAAAATAAAAAAAGAAGAAATCATTGTAATGGGAGATGGAAGCAATGATTTGTCAATGTTTGAATGTGCAGGATTAAAAATAGCAATGGAGAATGCTGAAGAAAAATTAAAGGAAAAAGCAGATTTTATAACAGCAAGTAATAATGATAATGGTGTTGCAAAAGCAATTCAAAAATTTGTATTTAACGAAATATAAACAAATATATATAAAATAGAAATCCTTCTTTTGGGAACAAATTTATAGAAAGATAATAGATATTAAAGGAGAAAAAAACAATGTTAAATATAGAATATATAGAAAATGCAGATAAAGGATTATATAATTTGATGGACAATGAATTTAATAAATTTGCCATCAAAAATGGTGTAACATGTAATTATAAATCATTTAATTTTGTAGCAAAAGAAGAGGATAAGATTGTGGGAATCATAATGGGGCATTCATACTATAAAGAAGTTTATATAGATAACCTTATTGTATTAGCAGAATATAGAAATAAACATATAGGAACAAAGCTTATAGAAACAGTAGAAAATTATTTTAAAAATAAAGAATTTGAAAACATTAATCTAACAACATATAAATTTCAAGCACCAGAATTTTATAAAAAATGTGGTTTTAAAATAGATTTCATAAGAGAAAATAAAGAAAATCCTAAACTTAATAAATATTATTTGGTTAAATATTTTTAAATTAATAATTAATGTAGAAGAAAATAAAAAATAGTAAAGACTATTAGTGTTATTACATAGTCGAGAGTAGGAAAGTATACAGATGCTTTCCTACTTTTCCTATATAAAAACAATATCATCTTTATTTTTTAAAATATTTATGATATTATGACGAAGATAATAAAATTATGTTGGAGGCTAAGTATGAATATAGGAATAGATATAGATGGAGTACTAACAAATGATGATGATTATATAATGGATACAGCTTCAAAATATGTATTTGAAAATAAATTAGAAAGTTTTGAGGATCCATATAAATATGAATATCGTAAATTTAATTGGACAAAAGAAATTTTAGATGATTACAGAAAAGAATATTTTTGGAATTATATAGAACATGAACCAGCAAGAAAATATGCAAGTGAAGTAATAAGAAAATTAAAAGAAGAGGGAAATCATATTTATATTATCACTTCAAGACATAATACAACGAAAGACACAGAAGAAGGAGAAAAAACTAGAAAAATAACTAAGGGATGGTTGAAAGAAAATAATATTCTATATGATGAAGTCTATTTTTCACCAGATAAAACAAAGGAAATTGATTCTTTAAAAATTGATATTATGATAGAAGATAGTCCAGAAACGATACCAACATTTGTAAATCATACACATGTATTTTGCTATGATTGTAGATATAATAGAGATATGAAATTAGATAACATGACAAGAGTATTTAGTTGGTATGATATATATATGAAAATACAAAAGTTTCAAAACAAGTTAGATTATATAAATTTAATTAAATAAACTTAATTTGGCTGTAACCAAACAAAACCATAATCCATAAAATATATAAAAATGAAAGGAGACTATGTTTTATGGATTATGAATTAATGATGAATGGAAATGTCAAAATAGGACAACGAGCACCAGAATTTGAAGCGAATACAACGATGGGGAGAGTATCATTAAATGATTATAAACGGTCAATGGCTAATTTTGTTTTCTCATCCAGGAGACTTTACCCCAGTGTGCACAACAGAAATGATTGCATTCACTAAGGCGCATACATATTTTAAACAATTAAATACAGAATTGTTAGGTTTAAGTGTGGACAGTAATTCTTCACACTTGGCATGGGTATATGATATATACTGCAGAACAGGTATAAAAATATCTTTCCCAATCATTGCTGATAGAAATGGAGAAATTGCCAGAAGATATGGAATGATTTCAAATGATATTAGTAACACAGAAACCGTCAGAAATGTCTATATTATAGATGACAAAGGAATTATTAGGACAATTTTAATTTATCCAATGAATGTAGGAAGGTTTATACCAGAAATTATTAGAATAGTGCAGGCATTACAAATGGCAGATTGTGCACAAGGTTCAACGGCAGCCAATTGGATTCCTAATCA
>CALXXJ010000040.1 GCA_944392665.1 uncultured Clostridia bacterium
ATTAAATTTGAATATTTGACTGCATTGACCATTTTAGATGAAGCAATTGCTCCAATTATTCCAACTAGAACTATAATAGTCATCACTAAAGGAGTTAGTTTTCAATCTAACTCCCTTATCATTAATGATTTTAATAATTATCTGAACCTTTTCCTTCTGGTAATGCTGGATATTGTATAACAATTCTAATTTTTGTAATATATCTGATAGCTCTTACAAGTTTACTATTTTTAAATCTTTGCCATAGACTTGGTTTCTTTTCAAAAGTTACTTCTTGTTCATATTGTTGTTGTGCTAAATTTACTTGTTCTTCTTGTTCTACTTGTACTTGTTCTACTACTGGTGTTTTTTCTTCTGCTGGTGCTGGAATAGATTTTAATGCATCTGCTATTTCAATTCCAATATAGCTTAATGCTTTTGATCTATCTTCTATTCTTTCCATATCAATTTCTATATGTAAATTAGATTCAAGATTTGTTACTCTAGCATTTAATAATTTCATAGCATCTTGGTAATTTTGAGATTTTTTTCCTTTACATTTTCCAACAATATTCAATGTATCGATAATATCCTCTGAAAATTCATCTTCTGCATTTTTTACTTGATCTTTCCAATTTTTTTGTTTATTATCTACAATCTCAATCAATTCTTTTAGTCTTCCTGATGAAGCTATATTTTCTTCCCTTTGTCTAATTAATTCTTCTATTTTTTTTGTATTTTCCTCAAATTGATTTGTAGCATATTCAACTAATCCATAAGCAGCTTTATAAACACTTGCTGGGAAGTTTTTCTTTTTTGGATATTCAATTAAATATGTTTTTATTGATTCTATTAAATCTTTAAAATAAGAATCATCTTCTAATTGTACAATTTGTTTTTTACTGTTTGGATTGATAAGTTTATGTACTTTATCTATATTTGATAATATTTTCTCCTCAGTGATAACCATTCTCACATTTACTATGCCAGATCTAGACATGTAAATTACCTCCTTTTATCTTAAGCATATGTTTTTTATACAATTATAATTATACATTAACCTACAAAAAACTACAATACCAACGGAAGAATTTTTTTTTAAGTTTTTGTTACAAAAATATTACATTTTTGTAACATTTGTTATTTCATTGTAATTTTCTATTTTTTTAGTTTCCCCGTAGTATTTTTTATATTTTATTTTCAAAAGAAACAGCGTTTTGTCCTATTCAACGACTGAAAGCAGAAATAAATTTCTGCTTTGTCCATTTTATTCTCCCATTATTACATAGAATATTTACTTTTGCTAATGTATGCTTTTATTGTATAGAAAAAGTCTTCTTATATCTTGGCCCGATATAGATTTTTTCGTATACAACAAGATTAAAGCTTACAATACAGTCTTAATTTCTTCAAATCTTTTTACTTTTTGTGTCGTAGTTTTAATTAAATCTTTATTCGTTACAATAATTTCTCTTACATATTTATATGCTGGCATTGTCTTATTAATTTTCTTAACTTCTTGCCAAATCTTTTCTTTTAACTCTTCTGAATCTTTTGTTCCAAAAATTTCTTCAACTAAATCTTCATCATACACAATTTTTGCACATATTTTATAATCACCATCATCTTCTGGTTTTCCATAAACAAAAGACTCTTTTATTCCTTCTATTTTGTTTATCAATGCTTCTATTTCTTCTGGATATATATTTTTTCCGTTTTTCAAAACAATCACAAATTTCTTTCTTCCTGAAATAAAGATAAAGTCATCTTTATCTATTTTTGCTAAGTCTCCTGTATGTAACCAACCATCTTCTGTAATAGTTTCTTTTGTTGCTTCTTCATTGTTATAATATCCAAGCATAACAGATGGACCTTTAACCAACAATTCCCCGATTCCTTCTTCATTAGGATCTTCAATTTTTACATCTAAACTTGGAAAAGCCTTTCCAATAGAACCTAATCTTTGATATTTATCATCTTCTACTGATATAACTGGTGAGCTTTCTGTTAAACCATATCCTTGGTATAATGTAAATCCTAGTTGATTAAATCCTTTTTCTGTTTCTGGATCTAGAGCAGCTCCTCCTGCTACGAATATTCTTATATTTCCACCTAATGTGTCATGAATTTCTTTAAATAATTTTTTTCTGATATCTATTCCAAATTTTAATAAAAATTGACTAATTTTTATTCCTTTTTGTACTGTTTTCAATTTGCCTTTTTTCTCAATTGTTTTCATTACTTTTTTATACATTCCTTCAAACAAAATTGGAACTGATACCATGACACTTGCTTTATATTCTTTTAAATTGTCTGCTATATGCCTAATACCTTCGCAAAATGCAATTGAAGAACCTCTTGATAATGGATATAAAAATCCAGTTGTGCATTCAAATGTATGATGCAATGGTAAAAATGATAAAAATCTATCTGTATCATAAATTCTTAAAACAGATGTAATATCCATTATGTTAGCACATATATTTTTATGTGATAACATAACCGCTTTTGACATGGCTGTTGTTCCTGATGTAAATAGCATAATAGCCATGTTTTCCGCATCAATTTTTGCATCTAAGAATTCCCTATTTCCAGCTTCTAATAATTCTTTTCCTTGTTTTATCAATTCATATTCAGAATATATTCCATTCTCTTCTTTTTCTAAGTCCATTGAAATGAAATATTTTACTTTTGTCTTGTTTTCTTTTTTTATTCTATCCATAATGTCATTATATTTTTGAGAATATACAATCGCTTCTACTTCTGAACGAATCATTAGACTTTCTATTTCATTTTCCGGTAAAGATTTATCTAATGGAACAATCACTCCTGTTCCAGTAACAGCAGCTAGATAAACAATTCCCCATTCATATCTGTTTTCTGATATAACAGCAATTCTTTTATCTTTTAATCCCATATTTACAAATTTTGTTCCTAATGCTTTTACATCATCTCTAAACTCTTTATGTGTAATTTCTCTAAATTTTCCCTCTTCTTCAGTTTTAAAAACATAAGCAGGTTTATCTCCATAAAGCTTTTCAGACTTTTCTAACATGTCTCTCAAATCTGTAAATTTCATAAAATCATGTATTGGCTCTCTCATGTTTTAACCCCTTCCTTTTTTATTTCTAGATTGGAAAAGAATCAAATTCCGCACAACTAAAATTGTAACTATTTTTCAATCAATCCTTCAATAACTGTATTTTCAAAATCTTTATATAATTTCATAATATCAATTTCTTTTTCATTTCTCAATTTATATACCAATGTTGAACAAATTAATGCATATATTTCAGATGCAATTACTTTTGGATTTCCTTCTTTTATTTGTTTTTTCTCGATTCCTTCTTTCACAATTTCTTCAATTTTCTTGATATAATCATAAATGTGCTTTTTACATTTCTGATTTCTTGCTTCATTGCCCCAAAATTGACTTAGTAAAATTGTTATTAAGTCTTCATATTTCATAACAATTTTAATTTGTATTAAGACAATTGCTTTTAACTTATCAATATAATTATCATATTTTGCTGTTTTGATATCAATACTATTTTGTAATAGTTTCATTCCTTCTTCTATTAGAAAATTGAAGATTTCTTCTTTACTTGAAAAATGATAATATAAAGTTCCTTTTGCTACACCAACCGTCGCAGTAATTTCTTCAATACTGGTAGCATCATATCCTTTTTCAGCAAATAATTTCATTGATGTTTCAAAAATTTTCCTCTTTGTTTTATTCATTTTCTAAACATCCTTTCAACATGATATATCAATGTCTATATTATATATGTAAACACTGAATATTGCAACATTTTTTTATAGTTTTATACTACTTGTTCAGACATTTTGTTCAGACATGTGCAAGTCATAGTAATTCATAAACGATTTCATTACGAATGTGATTGGAAAGCATATTAGAAAATTTTATTTTAAATAAATGAAGGAACCCAAATCCTTTTGGGGAGTGTCATTTATTTAAAATTAGATTTTCTGTATGCTTGTATTGAGCCGAGTAATAAATCGTTTATGAATCACTATGACTTACACATAAGCTAAATATAAACAAGATTTATCTTATCATACATATGACACAAAAAATAAGGATTTCAATAGCAACATTGAGTAACAAAGCATAATTAACACTTTTGATTCCCATATCATTTAATTCATCAAAATGATATATAATTTTATTAATCTCTTCTTGTGAAGATATTTTTTTATTCTCCATATATTCTTTTGCTAAAAACCTTGCTTTTATCATTGCATCATCTTCCAAATAGCTTCTTACAAAATAATAAATAAATCCGCCAATAATTAGAATTGTTAAAAACATCATTTCATATGGAAGTATATTGAATAGTTTCAAGACAGATATAATTATAAAATATATTATATAGATATTAGAATATATGAAATTAAACAATAATATTGTTCTATCTTGAACAGAATGCAAACATTCATGTGCTATGGTTTGGATTCTTGTAAAACTTTCTCTTACATCTGCAATTATAATTTTATTTGATACTGCTATATATAAGGAACTATTTGCTGTTTTATCTTCTTCTACTGTAACAGTTTCATTGTGTAGCATATTTAAATATTCTTTACACATATCTACATTACTAGGATATTTTTTCGTCATTTTATCCAATTCTTCACTTTTAGCTATTTCTTCTATTTGTTTTTTGGTGCTTCCAAATAAAATTCTTAAAATGATCATAACACAAACTACTAAGATAATAATGATTCCAAATTCCATTTTTTATTCATTCCTTTCTTTAGCTTTAATCAAAAAGTTTGATTTTTTTAAACAAATAGGATATATTTAGCTTAAATAAAAAACAAATATATCCTATCTTAGAAAGCTAATGCATATACAGTATAAAGCTAATACATATAAGATTTTATATCATCTTACATACATTAGCTTTTCCTAAACTTATCCATATATTACATAACATCTCTTACTGCTTCACCAATAATTTTGTTTACATCTGTCAATAAAATATTAAACTTCATTTCTGCATCAAAATATTTTTTTGCATCATCTATTTGTATCAGTTCTGCATATAATTCTTTCATTTTGTTTGTTTTCTCTTCGTCTTCTTTTCCTGTTTGCATTTGTGTTAATTGTGCATCATATCTTGCAACTTCAAACTCACCTATTTTCTTTTTCAGGTCAGGGTTTAGTGCCAATGCCTGTCTGGCCATTTTATAATTCATATACTCTTCTGATTCTTTTATTTCTCCCGCCAATCGATTAGCTGTATCATATACATTCATCATTTACACGTCCTTTCTATCTATTCAGTAACTGTATTGGTTGTTCCAGCAGTTTCTTCTGTTCCTTCAATTTCAACATCTGCATTTGTTGGACATATGTTTACAAATGTATTTCCATCATTTACTTGAATGACATTTCCATTCATGTCTTGATAAATTGTTTTTTCATCTCTTGCATTCTTAATACATTGAATTTGGATTGCTCTTCCATTTGTAATATAGTATCCATCAAATGTTCCTATATTTTTTAAACCTTGTCTACCTTTTTTTTCTGAATCTGTTAAAGTATAATTATTACAGAAAGTGATGATAATATTTTTCGTTGTAATAGCTTCATCCGTATCCCAATCTGTTTGCTCTTTTCCTCTTGCATATCTTACATATACTTTATTTTCTTCATCATATTCATAAGTTACAGTTTGTAAATCTGAATGTGGTATCGTTACTTTATCTGCTGCTATTCCTTCTTCTAAATTCACTTCATCTACTACATAATTTAATACACTTCCTTCTGTAGATGTTGTTCTATAATTTTTGCTTTTTGCTGATTCCAATAATTTTTCTGTACTTGTCACCGCATTATGTGGTGCTGCTTTATCTTTTACTCTCCAGAAGGTCGTTCCATCTTCTGCTATTCCATTAATGTCATATATGCTATATTTTTTAATATCACTTTGTGCTTGTGGACTTTGTCCAAAATGCACATATATAGCATCATTTTCCATTGCATAATCTATAAAATAATGTCTGGCACTTCTAACTGGTCCTATCTTGTCTAAATCAGCACCTTTAAATAATGCCATTAATCTGGTCTCTCCACCCTCAACAATAATTTCATATACCATATATGCTTGATTTAATCCTGCTTGTGGCCAAGCATCACTGTGATTATCAATCATAACCGCAATTGGTCTATCATTCCCAGTAAATATTTGTACTGTTTTTTCTTCTTCTACTGCTACCGTTTCTGTATTTTCTTCACCTGATATCGTTTCTGTATTATTTTTGTCTTGTGTGATTTTATATGCTAATACACCACCTGCTACAATAATTAAAATAACTAAGATAGCAATTAGAACTTTCACTCCACCTTTTTCCTTTTCCATGTGTGCTCCCTTCTTCTATCGTAATATATTTAATGTTTCTAATACTTTTTCTTCCTTTGCGCGCATTACCTTTTTATCTTCTTCTTCCATATGATCATATCCCATTAAATGATAAAATCCATGAACCAGCATATAACTTAGTTCTCTTTCAAAACTATGTCCATATTCTTTTGCCTGTTCTTCCACTTTTGGTATAGAGATAACAATATCTCCTAATATATCTTGATATTGAAATTCTTTTTCTTGTATTTTGCTATCTAATTCTTCTTTTTGAAACATAGGAAATGAAAGCACATCTGTTGGCCTATTTATATTCCTATATTGTTGGTTTATTTTTTGTATATTTTCGGGATTTGTAAAAGTTACAGTAATATATAATTTTGAATCTTTCAATCCTTCTTCTTCAAAACATTTATCAAAAACTTTTTTTACAATATCTTCCCAATTTTCTACTTTTTCAATATCTTTGTATATAATTTCATATGTTTCCATTTATGCAACTTCCTTTAATTTTTTTGTATATTTTCCTTCTGATATACATGCATTTTTTAGTTCTCTCAATGCACCATAATCAATTAATTTTCTTTTATAATATGTAATTAATTTACTATAATCTGTTTTTGTATTACCTTCTTTTATTTTTCTCATATCATTTTTTATAAATAAAACTTCTTTTTGTCTTATATATTCAATAAAGTTGGTTTCTTTTAATTTACAAATCTCTTTATACTTGTTCCAGAATGTTTTAAATTCTTCTCTATCTTTTGGGTTTTCCCAATATACCTTTGTAGATAATAATTTCACATTATAATCTTCAAATAAATTGATTAACATACTATATGCTCTTTCCCTCTTTGTAGCAATCTTTGTATCTTGAACCAAAATTCTTGCATCTTTTAAAACTTTTTCATAACATTGTATTGCAACGATTAATGGCAAACTATGTGTAAATAATTTTCTACTAATACTTAATAGTAATACATTTTTCTCTATGTTATCTTTTGTGTCTAATTTTCCTACTGTATATGTTTCATAATTTTCATATTCTTTTATTACATCTTTAGCAACACTATCATTTCCAATTCTTATTTTTAATGCCAAAATGTTTTGTATGTATTCCTCTAATGTATAGAATATTTTTGTATATATCCATTCTTTTGAGGTCTCATAAGTATTCATGGTATCTGCTAATTTTATTGAATAATTCTTTAAGATTCCTTTATACAACATATCCATTTTTGAGACATAAAATTGATTATATCTCTCGATTAATTTTTCTTTTCCAGATAGTTGAACACCATCATTATCTAACTCTAATAAATATTTTTGTTTCCTGTTTTTATATTCCACAAATTCGTTTTCTTTTAAACTGGTTACTTCATAATATTTAGATAATGCTTCTTTTTCAAAATCTGATGCAGTATTATTTTTTACTTTTTTATATATAGAATCCATAACATATTTATCTAATGCTTCTAAATAACTTTCATATGCTGCATCATATTTTTCTTCAGCTTCTTTTGGGTCATAATTTTCGCCACTATCTTCATATATTTCAAATGCCTTTAATAGGCTATTTCTTTTTATTGAAATTAACATTCCATTAATTCCAATTTTAGTTGGTATTAACATTTTTGTTAATGTTTTTGTAATTTTGTTAAAAAATGTTTTATCTGTCCCTGTGATTCTCAAACTCTTTTCTTCCATCTATATCATCCCTTCAAAACACAATTTTTTCATTCGTCCCTATCGTCTCTAGCACTTCATATGTAACATAAATATCAATACTATTTTCATTTTCATAAGTATTTATATTTTTATTTACAATATTTTCTTGATTTTCTATTTGACTCTCTAATTCCTCTTCTATTTCTTGTATTCCGATTTTTTTTGCTTCCTCCATAGAATATGTTTTTTGCACTTCTCCATATTCTTCATGCGTCGTTTTTACTACGGAAATGGGCAAATAGAAGTTAGAAAACAATTTTATTTTATTTTCAGTTTCTATTGTATCATAAAATTCAAATTTTGAAACCCCTTTCGAAAAATTTATTTTAAAATTATTTATTTTTATTCCATAATTTGTTTCAACATTTCCTGTATACTGCTTTTCCGTAGCTTTATATGGAATCGTCTTGTTCATGGTATACCAAACCCTTGCTTCTACTTCTCCTTTTGCATGAACATATCGAATGCCTGTATATTTTCCTTCCATCCATCCATTAATTAATACATCTCCTACACTTACAGTGTCTCCTACCTTCACATTTGCTGTTCCATCTTGTGCATTTATTTTCGTAATCACACCATTTTTATTTGAAACAATATTACAGTATTCATTTTCATCTACAATTTCTGGTTTCTCATCTGCTTTCACTAATCTAACAATTGCATTGGTTCCTTTTAATTCAATTCCTATCCATGCAATATCATCTCTTTCTAATCTTACTTTATTAATAATTTCTTTTGTGTCTATATCATTTTTTAATGTTCCAATTCTTAATCCTGCTTCTTGAATA
Organism: uncultured Clostridia bacterium; assembly: GCA_944392665.1. GTDB lineage: Bacteria > Bacillota > Clostridia > TANB77 > CAG-508 > CAG-269. The sequence continues at coordinate 8,888 of CALXXJ010000040.1, forward strand.
TCTTCCATAATGTTTTCAATTGCCAATCCATTTTCTTCTATAATTTCTATATTCCATACAAAATGTGAACTAAAAAAGATGATGCCAAGAACTAAAATTAAAAATAAGGCAAACAATTTTCTCTTCTTATATTTATTAAGAAGGAAAGGTAATCCTCTTTTGGCTTTTATTCTTATTTTACATTGTGTCTTTTTCGCAATTTTACAGATTTCTCTAAAATGTTTTATTTCTATATTTAATGCTATATTGATATCATTTACTTTCTTTATATTCCACATCATATAATTTCGATTTCTACAAATATTAATAAATCTTTCAATATAATAACCTTCTACAACAATTCTCAAATACCCATATATATAATTTATGATTTTTTTTATAATCATGTATCTCTCCTTATATCTAATCTGTTATTCTTTCAAAATCAAAGCTCTCGATTTTTCCTGTTACACGTATATCATCATTAGTCATAGTTTCTAAGTTTAAATTATATCCATTAATGCTAATCAATCCCTTGTATGTGCTAATTCTTATAAAAAATTCCTCATATTCTAAAATTCCTTTATAGTTTTCTATAATCATTTCATCAAACCCTATTAAAGAAATTTTAGGAACATCAGAATACACTTCTTCTGGAATTTCCAATATTTTATTTAATTTACGCATTCTATTTTTTTTCATCTTTATTATTTGTCCTTTCTGATGATTTTGGGGACGGAGGAAAAGGAAAATCGAGGACGGAAAATCGGGAAATCGGGGACGGACTCAAACTTCCTTTTCATCTCTCAAATTCATCAAGAGATTTAAATACATACCCCATATTCTTTGCTTCTTTTATAACACTATCTAAAATATTAGTATTTGTTTTTGAATTACCATGTAATAACATGATTTCTCCATTATGAAGATTATTTAATATCTTTTCTTTTGCCTTGTCTTCATCTGGTTGTTTTTCTTCATTCCAATCTTCGTAAGCAAATGACCACATAACAGTTTTATATCCTAATGAATTTGTTACTTGTAATGACTTTTCACTAAATTCTCCTTTTGGTGGCCTTATATATTTCATTTCATATCCAAATTTTTCATATACACTTTGGTGTAAATCCATTACTTCTTTTTTTATTTCTTCTTCTGTTAAACTTGGCATACTTTTATGATTTACTGTATGATTTCCTATGATATGCCCCTCTTCTATCATTTGTTTTACTAATTCTTCTTGTGTATTGATATAATGTGCTGTTAGAAAAAAAGTTGCCTTTACATCGTTTTCTTTTAGTATTTCAAGAATCTTAGTCGTATAACCTGCTTCATATCCTTCATCAAATGTCAAATAAATTGCTTTTGATTCACTATTTCCTAAAGCTATTCCATTATTTTCTTCTAATATTTTTCTATTTTCACTTCCTAAATCTGGTTGTTCATGGTTATCATTTCTTTTTATTCCCCATTCTATTTTTTTAGTGCTAACTGATTCTGCATTTGTATTTATTAGCTTTTCTTTCTGATTTTGCACTATTGTTAATGTTATTATTGTTACAAGCAATATCATCATCACTATATTTTGAACTGATTGCTTTTTGATCATATTACGCATTATGTTCCTCCTCTTATTTTCTTTTGTTTAATTTTATGAATGATATTTTAAATTATTCCTTTACTATTAGAGTCTGATAAAAAATATCAAAATCAGATAAACTTGGAAACTTTATTTTTAAATCACAAAAAAGAGATACTAATTTCTTAATATCTCCCATTTTATATTTATATTTAATTTGCCATAACAATTGTAATTTATGTGTTACGATTTTTGCATATAATCATTTATATAAATTACTATCATAAACTATATTACTGTTTCAAATACTTCAATAGTATTTATATCTAAATATTCAATTATTTTATCAAATAGTTCTGATATTTCACCAACATATTGAAAAGCAGGAATTTTATATAGCACACTTTTTTCTTTGATTATTTCTTTCATAGCTTCACTATTCCTTATTTCATCATCAAAAGTATCTAGATTTACACCTTCTACTTCTGTTACATTTTGATAAAAAACAATACAAGTAAACTCATTATGACTTCCACTTTCAAGAATCTTTTCTATTTTAGTTATTTTATTAATATCAATACTTTCATTATATTCTTTTTTATTAAATAAAAATTTATCTTCAATTTTAAAGATTATTTTAGAATCTTTAACTTCTACATCAACTATTTTTTTCATGATTTAACCTCTTTCTAAATTTTATTTTTATGAATTTATTGATTTATATAGGAATATTATTTTTATTTTATACTTTCATATACCTTTTTCAAAACTTCATACCTTTGCTCTATCATTTTTTTATAAAACTCTTTTCTTATACTAGACATACATTCTATATTATCAATAAATTTATTTATTTCATCAATGTCAATATTGGCAAATAATCTTTTTATGGCATGATTACATTCTTCATTTTCTTTTTGTTTTATATAAGTCATATAATGAATTTTTTTGCCATTTTCTTTTAAGCATGAATAACAATTTATTGCTAAGTTCTTTAATTCTGTTTCATTCATCTTCTCGATTTCTTCATCTTCAAGCATTGGATTTAGGCATGAACCACAATCATAAATTGGAGAAAATTCAGCCTTTCCTGTATTTTTGTTTAATAAGAATCCCCAATTTCCATTATGTCTATCCGTATTTCCAATCAAACTATCTATAATAAACATATCCCAAAACTTTTCTTTGGTTTCTACAGTATTTATCATTTTACTTTCTTCTATAACCTCAATAATGTCCTTTAATTCTGTTTCTATTTTTTTGTCAGGGTTAGTACTTAAAGCTAAGTTTTCAAACTCATATAATACATGTTCATTGTCTGTAAAGTCCTCACAAGCACATACTATCTTTTCTCTTCCATTATATTTATATCTTCCTAAAATTGTATTTTGTGTTTCAAACCCTACTATTTTAAATATATTACTTCCAACATATTCGGAAAAAGCATTATTAATATATGATATATTTTTATTTTTTTCTCTAACTGGATCTGGAAATTTAACTAAATATTTCTTATTGTTATATATTAAAGTTTTCTTTTTTTCTGAACCTTTATAATTGTTAAATTCCTCTATTGCATTTGTAAAATCTATCATCTTTTTTCCTCCGCTTTTTATTTATTATTTATAAGTATATCATGAATTCTAGAAAATTACTATATTTTTATCCTGACTTAATTTAAATTTTTTAATAAACATTTTGCCTCTTTTTAATTTTTATTGAATACTTTTCTTTTAAGATATATTACTTCTTACAATACATCCAAGTCAATTTTCCTAATTACTGTAAATTTATTTTTATCATCTTTTTCATTCCACTTTCATTTTTCACTGGTATTAACGCTTTTATCTGTGATATAAATTTATTATGAGAGTATTGACAAGATGATTTTTTTAGAATATATTGTTGTTGTTACTGGAAAAATAAGGTAATTATTTTTTTGTTGTCGAAACATATTATTTTATCAAATAAAAAGGGAGTATACGCATATGTTAAATTTTGTTATTTGTGATGATAATGTAAATATTTTAGATAGATTAGAAAAACTGTTAGAAAGTATATTCACAAAAAATAATCTTGAAGGTCAAGTATCTTTTAAATTTGATAACTTTGAAGATTTATTGGCTTGTTTTGACAATGAAAATCAAATCGATGTCTTATTATTAGACATTAATTTGAAGTCTCAAAAAACTGGTTTAGATTTAGCTGAAGAAATTAGAAAGAAAAATAAAAATGTTTATCTTATATTTACAACTGGTCATTTAGAATATGCCATGATTGCATATAAATATAAAACATTTGATTATTTAGCTAAACCTATTACTTATGAAAGATTAGAAGATACAGTAAAAAGGCTTTTCGATGATATTTATGGATTACCAAAAAGATATATAAAAATTGATAATAAAAATACACTTGTAGATGAAACGCAAATTCAATATATTAAAAGAGATGGTATGAAATTAAATTTTCATACCTCTTCTCGTGATTATGA
>CALXXJ010000041.1 GCA_944392665.1 uncultured Clostridia bacterium
AAGCCCCGCCTTAGCCGTCAGCTTTTTAATTTTTAAGGACCTGCTCCTAAAAACAGGTGGGTGCCTACCTAAATACTCATGGGCTTCTCACTATTACTTGTGAGCATGCACGCTATATTCAAGAGATCGGCCCCTCTTATGATTTGTTGGTTCTAAAAATTATGCTTTTACGTACTACGCAGGGATTTTTGCAATCCTTATTAGATTATCTATATATTAACATATTTAAAATTGTTTTACAAATGCTTTTTTCTTTTTTAATTATATCTTTTCTTTCTTTATATTATTTTATCTCGCTTTTTCGTTTATATTCTCTTTTTCTTTAAGTTTCCTTTACTTGATTTTTTACTATTTTTATGATAAAATAAACGTATATTTGTGAGTATTTGAAGGTTGATAAACCTTCTTTTTTTATTGCTTTAGAAAAATCTATTTTTATCATATATAAGATTGTTCTATATATGACACAAGTTAAACTTTTTTACATGACATATAATAATATGCAGAAAAATTGTAAAATGCTACCTAATAAAATAAACATATGGAAAACAGAATGCATCCATTTGTGTTTTTTTCCAACACCATATAAAATAGCTCCTATTGTATAGGCAATTCCACCAGCTAATAATAAGCTAAATCCTGCTATTCCTAACAATTGTGGTAACAAATTGATTTTTACAACAATACACCATCCCATAACTAAGTAGCATATCATTGAAAACTTTTTAAATTTTTTTATATCAATTGAATTTAATACAATCCCTAGTATTGCTACAGCCCATATGATACCAAATATCGTCCATCCAGTTGCTGTACTATATTCTCTTAATGTGCATAGTGCAAATGGTGTATAAGAACCTGCAATTAATAAAAATATGGAGCAATGGTCTAATACTTGAAAGACTCTTTTGGAATATCTTTTTGGACTTAATCCATGATAAATACTAGACATTGTATATAATATAATCATGGTCACACCATAGATAGAACCACTAACAACCCCATATCCATTTCCATGAATAGCTGCAAATACAATACACAAAACAGTTGCTACTATTCCTAAAACTGCCCCTACAATATGTGATGTCATATTAAATATTTCTTCTCCTTTTGTATATTGGGGTAATATTCTATCTTTTAATTTTACTCTTGTCATATTTTTCTCCCACTTTTTATTTTTGTCATTATATCATTTTTAATATGATAAGTAAATATACAGTTTGTGAATTTCTCTTGAAATTCATTTAAGCATATATGTCATTTTATATTTCAATATCCCTATAACTTGTTACCATTTGTGCTCCTTGCTTGATTAAGTCATTTGTTCCAACAGAATTCATTTCATCAATATTTCCTGGTACCACATACACATTTCTTCCTTGTTCTAATGCAAAATCTACAGTTATTAATGTTCCACTTTTCTTTTTGGCTTCAACGACTAAGATTCCTTGACTCATCCCACTAATTATCCTATTCCTTGCTGGAAAATTCATTTTTTCAGGCTTTGTTCCTAAAGGATATTCTGATATAATAGCACCATTTTCTTCTATAATTTTATCATACAAATATTGATTTTCTTTAGGGTACACCATATCTAATCCATTTCCAATAACACCAATTGTGTTTCCTTTTGCTTTTATAGCCCCAATATGAGACTGACTATCAATTCCTTTTGCAAGACCACTAATAATATTGATATTTCTTTTTGATAAATGATATGCAAAATATTGTGCCACTTTTCTTCCATACGAACTGGATTCTCTACATCCCACAATTCCAATGGCTGGTATATTTAATATCTTCTCATTTCCTTTTACATATATACTAACTGGATAATCATAGATTGTTTTTAAAATTTTAGGATAATCTTTATCTTCTATTGTAATAACTTTTATATTTTGTTTTTGTAAGCATTCTAATTGTTTTTCTAAGTTTTCTCTTTTTTCTTTACAACTTATATTTTCTGCTAATATTTCATTAAATCCTTTGATTTGCAAAATTTCTTCTTTATTTAAAGTATATATCTTTTCCGGCGTTTTATACCTTTGTAATAATATTTGTTTTCTAATACTTCCTAGTCCTTGTATGGTTGACAACCATATCCAATATTTTTTCTTTTCTAATTCTTCTATTTTTATACCTCCTTATAACTTACCTGTAGCTCACTTTGCTTGGGTAGAACTTTTCTTATTCAACAAAAAAGACACTTAAATTTTAAGTGCCCCTTGATTTTTATATTTTTAAATCTATATATTATTTTGACTTTTTGTTGCTTTGATAACATTATTCATAAGCATTGCTACTGTCATTGGTCCCACTCCCCCTGGAACTGGTGTAATATAGCTTACTTTGTCTTTTACATTTTCGAAATCAACATCTCCTGTTATTTTTTTATCTTTACCTCTATTGATTCCTACATCAATAATAACTGCTCCTTCTTTTACCATATCAGCTGTTACATAATTTGGTTTTCCAATAGCAGCTACTAATATATCTGCATTTCTCGTTTTTTCTTTTAATTCTTTTGTTCTTGAATGACAAACCGTAACGGTTGCATGTTTATTTAAACAACATGCCATAAGTGGTTTTCCTACAATATTGCTTCTTCCAATGATGACTAAGTTTTTACCTTCTAAATCTATATGATATTCTTCAAACATTTTCATAATTCCAAAAGGTGTACAAGATATAAAAGTATCTTGATTCAATAATAGTTTTCCTACATTGATTGGATTAAAACCATCCACATCTTTTTCATATGATATTTCTCTAAATGCCTCATCTATATCTAAATGTTTTGGAATTGGACTTTGCAATAATATTCCATTTACACTTTTATCTTCGTTTAATTTATGAATTAAATCTATTAATTCTTTTTGTGTTATACTCGCATCTAATATATGTTCTTCATATTCTACTCCAATCTCATCACATGCTTTACTCTTTGTTCTAACATATACCTTTGAAGCTGGGTCGTCTCCTACCATAATGACTGCAAATTTAGGATTGATACCTTTCGCTTTCAAATTTTCACATTCTATTTTCAAATCACTTCTTACTTTTCTTGCTAATTCTTTTCCATCAATAATTACTGCCATTTTTTCTATTCTATAGAGTACCTAACTCTATATCTCCTTTCCTTCTTTTCTCAACTGATTATATACTAACACATTTCTTTTTGCAAGAACAAATCTCGGTTATTCAAAAATTTCTTTCTATATTTTCTATTAACTATTTATTAAAATTTTTGACTAATCGTAAAGATTTGTTGACGCGAAAAATTGCTATGCAATTTTTCTGTGCAATTTCGTTTTTACATTCTAGGAAATTTAATTTTCTAGAATGTAAAATATAAAAAGCTATCCTGTTTTTCTATATTTTTTAACAGAATAGCTATGAAAAAAAGGGGATGTTTATGATTACAAATATACTATCTGTATATGTATAATTTTTGCAAGAAATGTGAATTATGTGTGAATTTATCTCCCTTTCTCTATTTTCTCTTTTGCTTTTTCCATTCTTGATATAAAATGTCTTTTAAAACTAGCATAGCATCTAATTGTGTATACTGATATTCTTGTTGTAAACTTTCTAATAATTTTCTAATTTCTTTACCATATGTTTCCACATCAACTTTATTTGTATATGTTGCTAATGCAGGATACTTTTTACTCCAAGCTTTTGTCCAGTCTATCTTTTCTTTGTTTTGTTCATTGGTTTGTTTTATAATTTTTTCAATATCTTCCATATTCTTTTCACTTTCCCTATATATCTTTTTTTTAATTTTATAATTCTTCATCAGATATTCCTATACGATATTCAATATTTTCCATATGTGGAAACATTTCTTTTACTCTTTTCAAAGTAAGCATTGTCATTTTAGGTTGTGGATTTTTAGGATTGGTAGATAATAATTTTTGTGTATAACAATTTGATGCTGTTTTAAATAATAAATAGCGATTTCTTACATACGTATAATAAATTTGATAACCATCATCTAAATCTTCCCACATCATTTCAAATGTATAATTTTTGTCCATTTTTTCCTCCTTTTGTCTAATTAGTCCGTCCCCAAAATCCCTCAAAACGTCCCAATTGGATATTTATTTTATCATTTCTTTAAATTCTGCTTCTGTTATAACCGTAACTCCCAAATTTTGTGCTTTTGTCAATTTGCTTCCTGCATCTTCTCCTGCTAATACATAGTCTGTTTTTTTAGATACCGTTCCTGATGTTTTTCCTCCTAATCTTTCTATGATTTCAGAGGCTTCGTTTCTTGTAAACTCTTCTAAGCTTCCTGTTAAGACAAATGTTTTTCCTTCAAATCGATTATCTTCACTTTCTTCCTCTAGCGAATTCATATTCACACCTGCTGTTTTTAATTTATTCATCAAATCCATTGTTTGTTCTTCCAAGAAAAATTCTCTAATACTATTAGCAACAATTGGTCCAATATCATCTATCATACTTAATTCTTCAAAGCTAGCATTCATGAGATTATCCATTGTCTTATATTTCTTTGCTAACATTCTAGAAGCCTTTACACCAACATGACGAATTCCTAAAGCAGTTATCAATTTTGATAAATCATTTTGTTTACTGCTTCCTATGGCATCTACTAAATTTTGTGCAAATTTCTTTCCGTTTTTCTTTAAAGAAGCGATATCTTCAAATTTTAATGTATAAATATCTGCTATATTTTTAATCAAATTGTTATCCAATAACTGTTGAATAATATTTTCTCCTAATCCAGAAATGTCCATCGCTTCTCTTGAAACAAAATGAACTAAATTTCTGAATAATTTTGCTGGACATTCAATTCCTGTACATCTCACTGCTGCTTCTCCTTCTTCTCTTACAGTAGGTGCTCCACAAACTGGACATACTTTTGGCATTTCGAAATCTTTTTCATTTCCTGTTCTTTTATTCTTTACCACTTCTACAATTTCTGGAATGACATCTCCTGCCTTTTGGATAACAACTGTATCTCCAATTTTTAAGTCTTTTTCTTTAATAAAATCTTCATTATGCAAAGTGGTTTTGGAAATTGTTGACCCTGCCACCTTAACAGGCTCTAATATAGCCATTGGTGTGATGACGCCTGTTCTTCCTACTTGGCAAATAATATCTTTTAATATGGTTTCTTTTTTCTCTGGTGGATATTTATATGCTACCGCCCATCTTGGAACTTTTATCGTTGAACCTAATATTTCTCTAAAATGTAAATCATCCACTTTAATAACGGCTCCATCTATTCCAAATGTTAAATGTTCTCTATCTTCTCCAATTTTTTCAATTGCTTGCTCTGCTTCTTGAATCGTTTTACAAGGAATTCTAACTGGATTTACATTAAATCCTAGTTTACTTAAATATTCCAATTCTTCAAAATGAGAGTTGAAGGTTTTTCCTTCTATTTTTTGAACATTGAAAATATAGATATCTAATGGTCTTTTTGCAGTTATTTTGCTATCTAATTGTCTTAAAGATCCTGCTGCTGCATTTCTTGCATTGGCAAATAGCTCTTCTTCATTTTCTTCTCTTTCTTGATTCATCTTTTCAAAGTCTTGTTTTGATATAAAGACTTCTCCTCTAACAGTAATATCAATTTTGTCTGTTAATTCCATTGGAATCGTTTTTACTGTTTTTAAGTTTTCTGTAACATCTTCTCCAATAAGCCCATTTCCTCTTGTAGCTCCTCTTACAAATTTTCCTTGTTTGTATTCTAATGCAGCAGATAATCCATCAATTTTGGTTTCTACTACATAATTTACTTCTTTTATTCCATTTTCTTCTGCTTGTTTTCTAATTCTTTCATCAAATTCTTCTACTTCTTCAAGACTAAATACATCTTGCAAACTTTGAAGTGGTACTTCATGGGTTACTTTTTGAAATCCTTCTTTTACATGTCCTCCTACCTTTTGTGTTAAAGAATCTTTTGATATAAATTCTGGATATTCTTTTTCTAAATTTCTTAATTCTACCATTAACATATCATATTCAAAATCTGATATTTCTGGTTTATCATCATCATAATATTTTCTTGCATAATATTCTGTTTTTTCTCTTAATTCTTCTATTCTTTTTTTCGCTTCAGTTTTATTCATTTTGCACCTCTTATCTTCTAAAGTTGCAAAGGGGATGAAATCGGGAATTTGGGGACGGACTCATTTTTCCCTTTTTTCCCAAATAGCTTTAAAATATATTAAATTTTGTAAAAAGGGAAAAATGAGTCCGTCCCCAAATTCCCGATTTCGTCCCTTTTGACAACTTTTGTAATTTTGTTTTCTTTCCTATTATATACAATTAAGATAAAAAAATAAAGGAATTTACAAAAATTCCTTTATGATTCTTTTTAATCTATTTATTTATCTTGCTTTTCTACTATTTCATTTTTATTTTTATAAATACTATTTTCTGGAACAACACCTCTTACAGAAGATAATGGATAAATATTTGAATTTCTTCCGATAACAGTTCCTGGGTTTAATACTGAACCACAACCTACTTCTACATGATCTCCAAGCATAGCTCCCACTTTTTTTCTCTTAGTTTCTATGGTTTCTTTACCATTTTTTATGATCACTAATTGTTTATCTGATTTGACATTAGATGTGATAGAACCTGCTCCCATATGTGCTTTATATCCTAAGATAGAATCTCCTACATAATTATAATGTGGAACTTGCACTTTATTAAATAAAATAACATTTTTTAATTCTGTAGAATTTCCAACAACTGCTCCTTCTCCTACAATGGCATTTCCTCTAATAAATGCACAATGTCTAACTTCTGCATCTTTACCAATAATGGCAGGTCCATTGATATATGCAGTTGGTGCTATTTTTGCACTTTTGGCAATCCAAACATTTTCTCCTACTTTTTCATATTCGTCTTTATCTAATGTTTCTCCTAATTTTAAAATATATTCACCTATATCAGCTAATACTTCCCATGGATATGTACTTTTTTCTAATAAGCCTTTTGCAATTGTTTCTTCTAAATTATATAAATTTTTAATTTTACATTGTTCCATTTTTCTCATTCCTTTCTAAAAATAAATATGAACTATTTTAGATTTATTTTACAAAAATATATTAACAATTTTTCTTGCCAATTATGATAATGATTCCGATGTATCAGAATCTCTTTTCTTTTTAACATTCTTTAGAAAAAAAAGGGATTTTTGAGTCCGTCCCCAAAATCCCTTATCTGTTCCAAAATTTCTCATATAATTCCTTTGCTGTTTTAGGACTATCGACTCCTTCTTTATTTTTTACAGGTGCAAAGTCATCTTCTCTTTTTCCTCTTAATATTGCAATATCATCAAATAATTCAAACGCATCAAATATGAAGGATTCAAACTTATACGAATTTTCTTCTTGTGGGATTACTTCTTTTCCATTTTCATCTATATAAGAATTTTTCTTAAAGGCACTATGATATATTAATGTTTCTTTACTAATTTTTTCAATTGCTTCTATAGTATATAGGTTACACATAATATGAGCTTCTCCATATTTTAGTTCTCCATCACTATCTACTTCTTCTGCCATTTTTTCTGGCATTTCTGAATACTCGATAACTTTAGGGTGTCCATTCATTTTAGCAAATACTCCTACACGCTCATGTGGATTTGCTTTAACAATTGATTTTGATGCAATTTGTACTTTTTTATCAATTGCCATTCCTAACAAAATGGTATCTGCCATTTTTAGTAAAGCATTATCGACTCCTCCAATAAATACCCATTTGATTCCTTTTTCTTTCATTTCTGCTAAACAACCGCTTGCTCTTAGAGAAGAATATGTACCACCATTCCCATCAGATGCTTCCTTTATTTTCATATCTTTTCCTACCAATAGTTTTCCATTTACATCTACTAAAGGTAATTCACTTTGTGCGAAAAATCTTACTGAATTTTTATCATATCCAAAATAGTTATGTTTTTCCATAAATTCAATCGTTTCATCATTGTTTTCTTTACTAGTCATGATATACCATGGTATAATTTTTCCATATTTTTGGTTCGCTTCTTTTAAATTCTCTGCTAAAATTTCAAATAAATATTTTCCTTTTCCATAGACATCTAATTTAAATGTTCCTTTTGGACCTGAATGTCCTAATCTTGTTCCTTGCCCTCCTGCCATGGTTACCACAGCATATTCACCTTTTTCTAAGACTGCTTCTCCTAATCTTTGAAATTCTTCTTTTTGCTCTTCTGATATTTTTTTCTTATCTAAATATGGTAATGGTTCTATCTTATTTTCCTTTATTTCTATTTCTTTTTTTGTATTATCATATAACTCTTTTAATTGATGAAAATCAATTTTGCTAATTTGCTCTACTAATACTTGTTTTTGGTTTTCATCCAATTTTTCTAACAATTTTATAATATGTTCTTGGTTGTAGATTTTTAATAAGTCTATTGTATCCTGTACCTTATCCATTTTGTTTCGCCCCTTTTAGCTAATATACTATATTATATGTTTTTGTTTCAATGTTGCTATTTTACCACATCTATTCAAATTTATCAAGTTTTTTGGAAAACTTGTCATAAACCTAGAAAAATTCCAATATACATTAAGTAAAGTATACAAACATTTTGAAAGTAGTATAAGGAGGTATATAGATGGAAAATACAAGATTGTATCAAGACATCGCAAAAAGGACTGATGGAGATATTTATGTAGGGGTTGTTGGTCCTGTACGAACTGGTAAATCTACTTTTATCAAAAGATTTATGGATTTATTAGTCATTCCCAACATTGATAATGAATACAAAAAAGAAAGGGCCAGAGATGAACTACCACAAAGTGCTGGTGGCAGAACTATCATGACAACAGAGCCAAAATTCGTTCCTAATGAAGCTATTGAAATTACCTTAAATGATAATTTAAAATTTAAGGCAAGATTAGTAGATTGTGTTGGATATTTAGTGGATAATGCCATTGGCTATTTAGAGGATGACATGCCTAGAATGGTAAAAACACCTTGGTCTGAGGAAGAAATTCCTTTTGAAACTGCTGCCGAAATTGGAACAAAAAAAGTAATTGAAGAACATTCTACGATTGGTGTTTTAGTAACAACTGATGGAACCATTACAGACATTCCAAGGGAAGATTATGTAAAAGCTGAAGAAAGAGTTGTTAATGAATTAAAATCCTTGAACAAACCATTTATCATTTTACTAAATTCCAATGACCCTGATTCAGAATATACCAAAGAGCTTGCAGAACAACTAAGCGAAAAATACAATACATCTGTTATGCCTCTTAATTGTGAATATTTAACGATTGAAAATATTAATACCATGTTTTCTAAAGTATTATATGAATTTCCTGTTGATCAGGTTTGTATCAAATTTCCTAGATGGATTGATGGATTAGATATGTCACACCCTTTAAAATCAGAATTATTTAAAGAAATTAGAGATGCTTTTTCTAATGTAAATGTACTAAAAGAAATATCAAGCTGTGCTGATACCATTAAGCAAACAGAAATCATTTCAAAAACTTCTATAACAGATATTCAATTAGGAACTGGAAGAGTCAATGTAGAAATCACTTTAAAAGAAGAATTATTCTATCAAGTACTTACAGAAATCACAGGTGTTCCTGTTTCTAATGAAGGAGATTTATTTAGCATTATTTCTGAATTGGCTGATGTCAAAAAGAAATATGATAAAATCGCTTATGCACTAGATGAAGTTAATAGAAAAGGTTATGGAATTGTGACACCTTCGATGGATGAATTAATCTTAGAAGAACCCGAAATGGTAAAACAAGGCTCAAAATTTGGTGTAAAACTAAAAGCCATGGCACCTTCTATTCACCTTATAAAGACAAATGTTGCAACCGAAGTATGTCCTATTGTTGGCTCTGAAAAACAATCAGAAGAATTAGTCAATTACTTACTTTCCGGATTTGAAAGTGATCCTCAAAAAATCTGGGAATCAAATATATTTGGAAAGAGTCTACATGAATTAGTAAATGAAGGCTTACAAACCAAACTTGCTAAGATGCCTGAAGAAGCACAAATTAAGTTACAGGAAACATTAGAAAGAATTGTTAATGAAGGTAGTGGCGGATTGATTTGCATTATCCTTTAATGAAACATTGTGGACGTGTCAAAACGGACCAATATAGAACAAAAGGGACAGAGCTAAAATCTAACTGTTTTATAGGCAATAAACCGAGGAAATATTTTTCCTCGGTTTATTCTTATATTTGAATTTTCACATATACATCCACATATGTTCAACTATTTCTCCACACTTTTCTTCCCAATTAACGTAATTCCTTTGCTCTCAAAATTTTTTACTGCTTGTCGTTTTTTCTCTTGCCATTCTTTTGAAGATATTGTATCAAATTTTATACTTGCTACTCCCACTTGTTTTCCTTTTCCAAAAACATCTGTGGCTAACTTAGCCTCGATATTTTCTTTTAAAAATTCTTCATTGTTTAACTCTTTTTTCTTGTAAATTCTAGTACTAAAATCTAAATCTTCTAAAAATTTTCTTTCTCTTCCTGCTAATAAAGGAGAAATCATATATATACCAGTTTTTCCTTGAAATTTGTAGTAGCCCTCGTCCTTTAAAGCTTTTAGTCTATCCATCGCATCTAATAGATATAAATTAACTATATCAATTGTTCTAGAAATTCCTTTTTGGGAAATCATTTGATGTAAATCCACAGGCAAATGAAGATGAATATTATTTTCAGATATTCCATAGAAAAACATATCATTTATAGGTATATGTTTTTCTGTTTTGTCATATCGTTTTCCTGATATTTTCTTTTCCAAAAATGCTCTTACATCCTCTTTTGTCCCTCCAACTTGCTCAACTGCATTTTGTAATACTATATCATCTATCATATCTATTTTTCCTAATAGTTTATTTATCATTGCATCATTTTCACTTGTTCTCATTGACATCAAAATAGCTTTTATATCTTTTTTATTCATAGCATCACTTCCACATATTTAATTATACCATACATTTAGTGTTTTGTAAATTTTTCCTTATTGAACAATATTTCACTCATAAAAATAGAGTCCAAAAACATTCTTTCTAGACTCTATTTTCATATTTTTTCACGCTTCTCTCTTCAAAGAAAAAAATTCTAAGTTGCCTGACATCATTTTTTCAGTTTTGATACCATAGATTCTCTTAATTGTTCGCATAATTCCGTTACTTGTACATACCAGAATTACAGAACCGTCCGGATAAGTTGCAAAGATTCTTTCAATTGCTTCTTTTACTCTTGCTTCTACGTCTTCATGCTTTTCACCATGAGGTGGTGCATACTCTCCTCGCTGAAAGGCTTTTCGAAGTTTCTGACTAATAGTCTCCTTTTTCAATCCTTCCCAATCTCCAAGACTGATTTCTGTAAATCCATCCTCTTTAATGAATTTCCGGTTTGGAAAAATAGCCTCCAAAGTCTGTTTGGTTCTTTTAAGAGGTGAACAATAAATGGCATCAAAATGATATTTTTTAAATGTTTCTCTCATTTTTTCTGCCTGTTTTTTTCCCTCTTCTGTAATATCTACATCCATTCTTCCACAAAACCGACCTTCTTGGTTCAGGTTAGTTTCTGCATGTCTCCAAAAAAGAATTTGTTTCATACACATTCTCCTAATCCATTATTCAAATTGAAAACTTTTTACCTCACAGTTTTTGATGCATAACGGTAAACATGCTCCACTTTCAGGTATTCCATTGAAATAGCAATTAATGGCTATACTGACACCTCCATGATTCACTAGTAAAATATTCTTATCTTTATATTTCTTCTTTATTTCATCTAAAAATAAAAATATTCTATTAAAGAAAACTCTGATATTTTCAGCTTTTTCATAAGTTACATTTTTCTCGTAATT
>CALXXJ010000042.1 GCA_944392665.1 uncultured Clostridia bacterium
TCTAAAAATAAAAATATTCTATTAAAGAAAACTCTGATATTTTCAGCTTTTTCATAAGTTACATTTTTCTCGTAATTCCAAAATGCCTCAAAATCAAAGTCTTCTGTAGACATTCCTTCCATTTCTCCGAAATCTCTTTCAGAAATTCTTTCATCAAAGATAATGGGAATGTTTTTCTCTAAGTTAATGATTTCAGCCGTCTGTCTTGCTCTTTTTAAAGGTGAACAGATAATGAAATCAATGCTTTCTTCTTTTAGCTTTTCCATTGTTTCTTTTGCCTGTTCTATTCCTTTAGCATTTAATTCAATATCTGCTTTTCCTTGTACTTTTCCATACAAGTTCCAGTCTGTTTCTCCATGTCTTGTTACATATAACATATCAACCTCTCCATACTTGAAATCCATTCGCAGAAAATGAACAAATCTGTTTTAATTCTGCACAAATTTCTAATTCATTAATCTCTGCTATTTTTCTGACATACTTTCTCAAGCTTTCATCAGTTTCAAGGAATCCATGCCGGTTAATCGCATCTTCTCCAATGGTAATACTACCAGAGGAAAATTTCTTTTTACCTATTTGTATACCATTTTCACAATAGGCAAAATCACTATTTTCTGGTAATCCCAGTCCGAAGCCATGTGGTATATAGTTGTTCTTATCGTTTTCTATTTTTTTCACTATATACACATTTTTTCCCGGACTTGTGAGCAATGTTGCAAGTTCTCCAGTCTTTTGAACACCAATCAATACTTCATGTATTGTTGGCATTCCATAATGAGCTACATTCAAGATTTCATTTCCCATTTTTTCTGATAAAACTTGCTTACAGAAATCATAATTTCTTTCCCTATTAAAGGATTTCAGCATTTTTGCCATTTGATAAAATCTTTTTGCTTCCTCTCCTTTAATAAATCTCAGATACCGGTACTCTCCTAATCTTTCTGTTACAATCCTATTATAGTACCAGTTTCCTATAATAGGATAAAGCTGTTCTTTATACTCGCATGCTGACGCATGGACAAGCATGTAGTAGCATTTCTTCATTCCTATGTGATTATCATCATTTTCCAGATGACACAAAGAAATGAAATGATTACCTCTGGTAAAATTCCAGTCATACCTCGATTTGTCTGCTAAAGCTTTCTCACATCTCTTTCTAAATTCTGTTATATTCATATCAGAATTTATTTTATACAAAGCTGTGCCACATACATTGATTGTAGTATCTACAGGAATGAATGGAGTATCTGGTTGTTCCCAGACATATGCAGCTCCTGTAAAGAAACCACCTCTCATTCTTGTAACATTATGTGCAATCCCTAAATCAGACATTGCATAAATATCACAAGTTTTCTTTGTTGATGAAAGTTTTGTTGCAACTTTTGAAATCAACTTTTCTGTTGTTTCTAACTCCCGAAGCACTTTCTTCTGTGTTCTATCATTTAATGTCAGATTATAAATCATATTGTCTCCTCCTTTTTTTACATTAAATGTTTTTTGTTACAAATCCTTTACTAAAGAATTCAAGTTTCGCATTTTCAAGCGTTTAGTTTTACGCTCAATATATGCCTATTTTATTTTATGTTAATCTCATTTTCTGAACTTTTCAAAATACAGTTTTGCAAAATTGATAAAAAAATTATCAATTTTTATTTTCTTTATGGAGATATTCCCTTCTATCCTTGTACTTTTATGTAAAATAATGGTATAATAAAAATAGATTTTGTTATTGATGGAGGAACATATGGAACAAGATATCTTAAAAACAAATAGAGCGAAATTATTATCTGATTTTATTAATGAAATGAAACTATCTATAAAAAAGCATAATATAAAAGGAGAATTGCCTAGTAAAACATATATCTACACCAGAATTGCAGATTATACACATTATGCAGAAGTGAGTATCCGAAAATTTTTAACTGGTAGTATACCTAAAGATATTCCTAGTTTTCTTCAAGGAATCCTAGAATATGCAAAATTGTTACAAGTGGATGATTATAAGATTGATACATTTGCTAAAAATTATTTATCTGCTACCAATACAGTTGTTTTTCAGGATACAACTATCCAAACAAAAAATAATTTAATTCCTCAAGATTTAAGCAAAATTATTCGTTCTCAAAAGCTAACTTCATTTTTGGATGAGTTTATAGATACTTCTATTAATATTGCTTATATTTATGGATATAAATTAGGTGGAAAATCAAAATCTGTTATGGCATATATGTATGATTTGAGTTTAAAAAATAAATTTGAAAATATGATTTGGATCAATCTAAAAAAGGAAAATCAATTATCTACTATTTTAGATACCATTTTACTTTTCAATTTAGAAAATAAAGCTGAAATTAAGCCTGAAGAAAAACAGGATACTTGTCTTGAATTTATAAAGAATACGAAATCTATCCTAATATTCGATTTTGATGATGATATGATACAAGATGAAACCATTACATGTATAAAGAACTTTTCTAAATTTTCAAAAATGGTGATAATTACCTCTATTCCTTATCATCAATATGAAAATGCTTTAGATACCTATTGTTCTAGTTTTTGTATTAATGATTTCATTTCTAAAGAAGAACTAAATACTATGCTTCATACCACTGAAGATTTTAGAAAAATTATGGATATGCAACCTTCATTAGTCGATACATTATATTCCATTACTGGTGGCATTCCATTTGCCTCTATCTATTTAATGAAAAAAATTGTGAATGCTAATAAACTTGGTATCTCTTTAGAAAATGCCATTTCTAAATATACAAAAACAAATGAAGATTATAAAATGATGTCAGAAAAAATCATTCATGATATATGGAAAGAATTAAGTCCAATCGCAAAAAAAATCGTCATTATTTGTGCAAATTTCAAATATACTATATCCATTAAACTTGTTTCTTACATATTACATTTAGATATATTATCAAACGAATGGCAAGAAGCGATTACAGAATGTTATACAAATGATTTACTAATCCCGATTATTCAAAACAATCCTAGATTAGATATGCACAATTTAATTAAAACACTTGTCTTAGTAAATGCTTCTAAAGAAAATTTTCATAAAGAAACATTTTTTAAACAATTGGCAAAGTTTTATATAGATAAATCTGCCTATGTTGGTGAATGTTATAACGACATTTCTAAATTAAAATTATTTGATGAATTAGATGAATGGAATATCACAAAGCAAGTTTTAAATATACTGGAAGAAAACAAATTATATAAAGAATATATTACGATAATTAGAAATTTAAAATACTATATTTATGTTAGAGGTATGTGGGAAAAAGGTGAAGATTCTCCACATCTAAAAAGAGCAAAAATGGCAAATATAATACAAGATAAAAATGAAGAATTAGAAGCTTTGTGTGATTATATTAACATTATGTCTAAATCTCAAAATCAAGAAGAAGCAAAGAAATATTTAGATATTGCCTCAAAAATTGTCGATACAGAAAAAGATACTTTAGAAAAACGTATTGCCTGTTTGTTTTATCATGTAAAAGCTTTGTATACTTGTAACTGTTTGAAAAATTACAAAGAAAGTTATGACATCTGGATGAATATTAAAGAAAACTATTTTCCTTATATTAATGAATATAGAAAATTGGTAACAGATTTATGGATTACAAGATGTTATTTAAAAATTGAAAATGCTTTTGATTTAAAATACGAAATGTTAATTCAGCGATTAGAAGAAGCAAAACTTGCCAACTTCACTCGTGGTCAAGCTGATTATCGCCTTTTATTAATTTCTTTGCTATTAGAAAATTATGCAACTACCCAAGATGCTAATCTTTTGAAAAAGGCTAATACAGAATTAACATCTTGCGAAAAATTTCTAAAAGACAATGATTTAGATGATATTCGAAATGAAGCTTTATATTATCGTTTACAAACCATATATTCTGTCTATATAAATGACTTTGAAAAAGCTGAAGAATTTTGTCAAAAAGCTATTAAAGACTATGAAATGATGAATTGTAAAAAAGATATTGAGAGTTTGCTTAAAATTTTGAACCATTAGGGACGTGTCAAATTGGACATTTGGGGTTCAAAAAGGATAGATTTAATCATATATACATATAACTTTAAAATGCAATAAAAAATTATATACATTAAATTACATGTATATAATTTTTTTAGTTTTTCAGAAAATATTTAAATATTTTTATTAGGTCTGTCCCTTTTGTTCAATTTTTGAACGATTTGACACGTCCCCAACGTTCAAATTTTTTCTTCTTAATTGTCCACAAGCTGCATCGATATCTGAACCTAATTCTCTTCTAATGGTTGCCACAATCCCATGGTCATTCAAATAATCTCTAAATTTCATGATATTTTCATTTGAGCTTTTAGTATATGCTCCATTTTCAATTTTATTGATTGGAATTAAATTCACATGGCAAAGCATACCTTTTAATAAGTTCACTAATCGTTTCGCATCTTCTAAGTTATCATTATTTTCTTTTGCTAATGCATACTCAAATGAGATTCTTCTATGTGTTTTTTCTATATAATCCTTGCAGGCTTGTAATAGTTCTTCTATATGGTATGTATTGTTTACAGGCATCATTTTACTTCTTTGCTCATCTGTTGTTGCATGCAAAGAAATTGATAAGGTACATTGTATATTTTCTTCTGCTAATTGATATATTTTAGGTACTAAACCACTTGTAGATATACTAATATGTCTTGCTCCTATATTTAATCCTTTTGGATGATTAATAATTCGAATTGCTTTTACCACATTATCATAATTATCTAATGGTTCTCCTATTCCCATAAATACAATATTCGAAATTCTGACATTAGCATCTCTTTCTACTGCCATAATTTGTTCAATAATTTCTCCACTACTTAAATTTCTTGCAAATGGAATTCCTGTTGAAGCACAAAATTTACATCCCATCTTACAACCAATTTGAGAAGATACACAAATACTAAATCCATGATGATATTCCATTAGTACAGTCTCAATAGCATTTCCATCTAAAACATCAAATAAATATTTTCTTGTTCCATCTGATGCCTCTTGTTTTTTTAATATCTTGAATTCTTTTATTTCATAGATTTGTTTTAATTTTTCTCTTAATTCTAATGATAAATTGGTCATTTCATCAAAATCAGAAACTCTCGCTTCATAAAGCCACTTATATATTTGCTCTGCTCGAAATGGTTTTTCTCCGATTTCTTTTAGTTCTTCTTTTAATTCTTCTAAACTATAGTCTTTAATATTTTTCATTTTCTCTCCTCACTTATTCTTTATACCACTGGTATAGCTTAATTCTTACTGTTCTATTATACCATGTTTTCCTCGTTTTTTCATTATTCCAAACAAAAAAGATGTATTTGCCTTATTTTTAGTTACAATTCAGACAAAAATGCCGCAAAGGTTACCTATATATTTTTAGCTAAGATTAAATTTATTTAAAACTAGATAAAAATTTAATTTTCAACATGAGTGGTTGCGACACACAAGATATGAAAAATAATATATAGGTAACCTTTCCGGCATTTTGGTTTGAACTGTAATCATTTTAGCAAATCATCTTTACTTCATTAATCAGCATTTTTGTTGTTTAAATATTGTATATGTTGTTTTTGAGGTAATTCATATATTTCCAACTTATCGCCATTTTTATTTTGTTCATTTAATGAAACTGCATGTATTTGATTGTTATAATACGTTTTAAAATAATATATACCTTTACTGGCATTTATACAAGAGGAATAAGTAGTCATATCATAATGATTTTCTTTGGTTATAACACTTCCTTTTATCATGGAAACAGAATCTAAGATGTGAAAAAATTGAGAAATAGAACTTTCCTCATCTTCATCTGTAATAGAGTTAAATTTATAAAATGCTGCTCTTACAAATCTAGAAGTTGGTGTGACATCTCCTGGTAATCCTATCATTCCCATTCCTTGTCCATATGGTTGTAACGGAATTTCTTCTGAAAATGTATTGGTTGGAAATTTAGCTGATACATTCATATAATTATTGATATTCATCTCATGATAACAAAATGGTGGATTATTGGTTAAAACACCATAAGGATTATCATAAATTTGTAATCCATTTTTTGTTTGTTCTAATACAATACATTCTTTTTCATCACTAATCATCCAATGTAAATCCACGACCGGCATATTTTCATGAAATGCTTGATTGGTTATATTTATCTTATTTAACACTTCTCTCAATTCTGCTATACTTGAAAAATTTCCTAAACACCATAGAATCAATTCAAATGAAGTTATATTTATAGCCTTTTCTTTTTCCTCAAAATAAACAGCATTTCCTGGAAAATATAATCCTGCCATACATAGTCCTTTTTCATTTCCCGCATCTGCATATAATGGATAATCTTCTATCACTGTTCCCATTCCTATTATGGCATATTTTGTTTTCATATTTATATTATTTTTGCAAGTAAATTCATAGTTTCTAGGTGTCACTATCACCTTTTCTCCAAAAGTAGCTTCTAAATCTAAATTTCTTCCAAAATAGTAATCTTTTGTTTTGAATGTCATACAAGTACACATATCCTCACCTTTTTATTTTAAAGTTCTTTGATTTCTTTTGGAATGATAATGTTCTTTGGCCTATTTATTTTTATTAACTGTTGGTAATTCTCAAATATTTTATAATCCTTTCCATAAAAAAACATCAACAAACCTCTTCTTATTTTATCAAATTTTGTTTGTTTTATTACAATTAATCCTGTTTCTATTTTTTTATGTGACATAAAAATCACCAACCTTTATTTTTTGCCCAATTGGGATGAGGTTGTCAATTGGACAATTTTGCTTTGACAGCATTATATCATTATCCTTATTTATACACAATAAAAATTTTTTAATTTTTTGAAAATTACTATTACATCGATTTTCCCAATATGGTATAATATATAAGTACATAAACGTGTAGCTTTAATGGCGTAAATCCAGTTTAGTTACACGTTATTTTTATGCTTGTAAGGAACACTATAACTAACACAATAATAAAAATATAGTTCTTGCATAGCAATATGATTATATGAAAGGAGGAATTTTTATGCCAACCAATAAGAAAGAAGGTCTGATTTTTGGAGTTAGTATGTGTTTGATTATGGTATTTTTTATGGGACTTTTAAATATTTCTATTCATCTAGGTGGATTTAATTTAAATTCTATAAAAACTGCTATTATTGCTTTTCCTGTAACTTTTATCATTGCCTTTATTTTAGAAAATGTAGTTATTGGAAAAATTAATCATATGTTATTAGAAAAATTTGTTGATAAATCTGATAGTAAAAATGCATACATTTTATTTAATTGTTTCTTTATTGTTACCTTAATGTCTTTAGTTATGACAATTATTGGTGGATTTTTAGGTGGAGATAATGCTCAAACAATTTTTAGTGAATTCTTTATTAGATGGCCTAGAAACTTTTGTGCAGCATTTTTCTTAAATATTTTAGTGGCTGGTCCTATCAGTAGAGCAATTTTAAGAGCAATTCAATCTAAAAATGAAACAGTAGATAGTTCTGTTTTAGCTAATCAAAATAATGATTAGTCATTCTATATTTCAAAAAATGACGATTTGGAACTTCTTTCCTTTGTGGAATTCTCCAAATCGTCATTTTTATCTTAATTGATTTCTATAATAATAATTTCATTAATATATCCTTCATCTTCATATAGTACAAATTGCGAATTAAATGTTTGTTTTTTATTTTAAAAACTTAAAAATCTCAGTAAAGTTATATCATAAAATTAAAAAGTTTACTTTTTATGACAAAAATGTCCCAAACAGAAACGTCCCCAATGGGACATTTTTAAAATGTTCCCAAAAGTACATCTGCCATTTCTTTCATTTGAGCAATATTTTCATCGCTCATCGTTGATTTTATGGTTATCATAGGTTCTATGATATTGATATTTTTCATTTCTTCCAAAGTCCCCTTCATACATTTTCCAGCTGAAGGTGCCCATGAACCATTTTCTATAATTCCTACAGTTCTGTTTTGATAATTTCTTTCTTTTAAATGGTCTAAAAATCGTTTCATTGGTGGAAATAGCCCTGCATTATAGCTAGAAGATGCCACAACTAAATGTGAATATCTAAAAGCATCTTCAATAGCCTCTGCCCAGTCTTCTTTGGTTAAATCTGCTAATACAACTTTTTTTGCACCTTTTTCTTTTAAAATTTCTGCTAATTTTTGAGCAGCTTTTAATGTATTCCCATAGATAGAACTACAAGCTATATAAATTCCCTCTTCTTCCGGCTTGTAACTACTCCATGTATTATATTTATCAATATAATATCCTAAATTTTCTTTTAAGATTGGTCCATGTAAAGGACAAATCATCTGAATGTCTAATGTTGCAGCTTTCTTTAATAAAGCTTGTACTTGCATTCCATATTTTCCGACAATTCCAAAATAATATCTTCTTGCTTCACAATCCCATTCTTCATCTACATCTAATGCTCCAAATTTTCCAAATCCATCTGCTGAAAATAGAATTTTTTCTGTTTGTTCATAAGTCACCATAACTTCTGGCCAATGTACCATTGGTGCCATAAAAAATTGTAATTTATGTTTTCCAATATCTAATACATCACCTTCCATTACGACAAATTTTCTATTCGAAAAATCGATTTCTTTAAAGAAATTTGCAAGCATATTAAATGTAAGTTGGTTGCCAACAATTTTCATTTCTGGATATTTTTTTGCTAATTCTCCTATATTATATGCATGATCTGGCTCCATATGAGAAACAATTAAATAATCTGGTTTTTCGCCATCTAAAGCTTTTTCTAAATTCTTAAACCATATATCTGTTAATTTTTCATCGATGGTATCTAATACGACATTTTTTTCATCTTTTATTAAGTATGAATTATAACTCATTCCATTTTCTAATACATATTGACTTTCAAATATTTTAATGTCTTTATCACTTGCACCTATATGGATAATATCCTTTGAAATTGTCATATCACTCATAAATTTTCTCCTTTACATTTTAATTTATTCGAATTACTATTTATTTTTACAGTTGTATATCACTAATTATTGTTCTGTAATCGTAATTCCACTAACCCATCCTTCATTATATTGAATTTCTACATTGTAAGTTGAACCGCTTTGAATTTGATCTATTGGTGCTTCTGTAGCATCTTTTGCCATTGTTACAACTCCACTAACTTCTACTTTTCTATTTTCATCTGTTTCAACTATATTATTTGAAAGAACCATTTGCAATAAACTCTTAATTGTAGTTCCACTTTGTACTCCCTCATATGCTGTAAATTGTGAATTAAATGTGTTCATTTCTACTTCACTCATTGAACTTTCATTAACAACATCTGCTGCTTGATTATAGGTTAATAGACCAATTGATGTTAGTGGGAAAGCATACAACATTGGATTTCCAGCTTCTTCATCAAATCCGATATCTTGCATTTGTTCTGAATTTACTTCACCAATTCTTTCTACTATATTCATTAATAATGTTATAATTTCCTCTGCACTATAGTCATTTAATACTTGTATTTCATCATCTTTAAAGTCTTCAATTGTAAGTCCATCATTAAAGGTATCTGTGCAATTTAAGGTATATATCATTTGTTGTTCTTCGCCATCTATGTTTCCAACAATTCCAAATTGATAATTTTCATTGACACTTGTTAATTCTTCTAATCCTTGATAACTAGCTGTAAAGAAATATCTTGCATTTTCTTGTGTTTCATTATCTGTTGCATTCATTTCTATTTCATATGTTAGATTTCCTGAATCATTTGTTTTGCTTATTTTAAATTCTACTGTTGTTGATGTATCATTTATAGTTAATGCTATTGCTGATAATTTTCTATTTGTTTGAGATACAGTTATAGTGTTTGTTCCTTCTTCTATATCTGCATCATTCATATCATCAATCATTGATTGAATTAAACTTTGTACTGTCATGTCTTCATCAGATGTTTGATTCATTGTATCTAATACATCTTTAAACATTTCCTCCATTTTTGGCATCAAGATAGAATCATTTTTTAATGTTTCTAATATAGTAAGAATTAAATCCTTTATTTCTTGATTTGTAACTGACACAGAATAACTTGTTACATCATTTTCTTTTGTTTTCGTAAATTCTTTTTGTCCTAATTTTTCTTCAAATATAGGTAGATATGTATTGATTACTTGTTCCCTTTCTTCAGCTGTTAAATTCATAGTTTCTTGATTTGTAAAATCGCTGAAGAAATCAATTGTGTCTGGAAACTCTGATGTATCTTCTACTCCAAATTTTTCTGCAATTTCTTTTAGATTGCTATTTTCTATACCAATATATTTACTTGAAACATAATCTGTTTGTAAACCTACTGTGTCATTTGCATATTTGTATTTAAATGGAAAATTTACATCCTCTGAATAATTTAATGTAATATTTTGTTCATTTTTTCTTTCTGTATTATCTACTTTTCCAGAATATGTAATATTAAAATCATTTACTGCTTGTGATGTTCCATAATCCATACCATTCATAGCAATTTCTGCTGAAAATGTTCCACTATCCTCATATTTTCCAGTATATTTTTTCTTTGAGTATTCCGTTAGTTGACTATCAATAAATCCATCTTGCACATCAAGTACTTGTCCTAAATATTTGAAAAATAGTTGCCCATTTGATTTTAATAAATCTGTTCCAAAATAGATATAGGCAAAAATCCCCCCTAAAATTAAAATTAGTAAAAGTATTATAGTTACTAATCTTCCAACTACTTTTGTTTTCATTTGTTTTCCTCCTTTTATTTTTTGGTAGTGTCAACTAAATTTATATTTTATTTAGTTACACCCCTGTATTTTTAAGAGTTTCATCATTTTTTTGT
>CALXXJ010000043.1 GCA_944392665.1 uncultured Clostridia bacterium
TTTCTCACTAATACATATCCTTCTCGTATTCTATTCATAAGCCATTTTGCATAAAATGCTGGTATATCTGTTCTACACCCTGTATTGATAATCATAATGATTTCTCCTTTACTTCTGCAATAATCTGATGAATATCTTCATCAAATGAAATTGCTTTATTTTGAATTTCTTGACTAACCATTGGATAATCTTTATTTATTCTAATTAAAGTTGTTCTTAAATGCTGATATGTCATCTGCTCAAATGGAAATCGTATAATTCCTGGTGTGTTAAATCCAACACCTATTTCTAATAATACCACATTTTTGTCTTCTATCTTTTCCAAAAATTGGTCATATTTCTGAGCTTGTTTATACCAATTTTCATCTTAAATGAAATTTCCATCTTTTCTTAAATTCATTTCCATATTCCCACCACAAACAGGACATTTGGGTACTAAATGACTTGGTATTTTACAATCCTTTGTATGTTTTAACCATTCTTCTACCATTTCTTGATTATCATACAATTTATTGTGACAAGCATTTTCACATTGTAAAAAGCGATAATCTCCTTGAACAGCAAATATTTTTTCTTTATCAAATCCTGCTGTTTCAAATTGTCCATCTACATTGGTTGTGATGACAAAATAGTTTTTATCTTTTACAAATTCTAATAATTCTTGATATAACTTTAAAGGTTCTCCAAATCTATTTAATTTTATTAACCTTGCCCAAAACGCCCATTTTTCTTCTTGTGAAGAAAATGGATAAAATGATGCTGTATACAAATCTTCAAAATGATATTTTTCAATAAATTCTTTATAATCTCTTTGAAAACCTTCTCCATTATATTCTAAACCAGCAGCTGTTGAAAGTCCAGCACCTGCTCCTATGAGTATATAATCAGCATTTTTAATTGCTTGTTTGGCATTTTGTATTCGAATCTTATATTCTTCCAATTTTATTCCTCTTTTCTTTTTTATCATATACATTATTTTCTTGAAGTTATATATTATATTTTATTTTAAGCAGTTTTCGTGGGACTCTACACACTATATTAATATATTTTGTCCATAAATTCTATCATCTTCCTCTGTAAATACATTAAAAACAACTTTTTTAAACCAGTTTTCATTTTTTGCTAAATATTCTTTTACTGCTTTTATGGCAATTTGACAAGCCTCTTCTTTTGGAAATCGAAACTCTCCTGTTGAAATACAAGGAAATGCAATTTCCTTTATATTGTTTTCTTTAGCAAGTTGTAAAGAATGGATATAACAGTTTCTTAATTCTTCTCTTTCCTTATCTGTAACTTCTTCATAGATAATAGGACCTACTGTATGGATAATATATTTGGCAGGTAGATTATATCCTTTTGTCATGAAGACTTTTCCTGTTTCCAATTGTTTGATTTCCTTCATTTTTTCATAACATTCTAATCGTAACTGTATTCCACTATATGAATGAATACCGATTATCAATACATTTATGACATGGTATAAAACAACCTAAACCTTGTGAATTGCCAGCATTTACAATCGCATCTATTTTAAGAGTTGTTATATCACCTTTCCATAGATAAATATTATCTGTTATTCTAGATTCCTCTATATTTTCTGCAATTCCTTTTTCCTGTATTTCTTCTTGTAAATACATATCCTGTATATTCAAAAATTCTTTACTAATTTCCTTAGGTTCTCTTATATTACATAAAGAACGGAAAAGTCTTTTCTTTTCTTCTTCAGATAAGTTTTCTATTTCTATTTTCTCATTTCTTTCTTCTGCTAAATAGGTAATTAAGAAATCTAATGGTTTCAATATCATCAACTCCTATAATAGATTTTTAAGGATTGCCTTTTTTGCAATCCTTTTTTAATTATTTTTCTCACAAAGAGAAATTTAGTGCTAATTTTCTGGGAAGAAATATCCTGCTGTCATATCTAAGTAATTTAGTCCACTATATGTTGGGAATTTTGCTTTTACTTTTTTTTCCTTATCTCTTTTCATCCAACCAATGTATTTAATTTGACTCTATATAATCCATGATATCTCCTCCAATGATTTCTCCTGTTGTACAATCTACAAAATAACTATATTTACCCTCTGTATATCTTTCTTCTACATTTTCAAAATTATCTTCATAGGTAATAACAACTACCCAAGCGTTTCTTATTTTATTTTCGACATTATAATAATTTTTTTCTTCATTTGGATAATTTGTGGTCTGCATAGCCTCATAATATTTTTCTGTATTATTTATTCTTTCGTACGCATCTGCATTCATTTTTACGATTCTTCTCTCTGCTTTGGTTTCTATTACTTTATTTGTTTCAATTTTTTTATCTTCATCTAACGCAATTTGAACTGCCTCCTCTTTTGTTATAAGAATTTCATTATTATCAAATGGTGTATTTTCAACTGTAAAACAATCAAAATTTTTATTTTTAGATTCAATACTTATGTATATCATTTCATAAGGATTATATATCTCTCCATATTTTTTATTATACGTTATATCAATTTTATATCCGCTATCTTTACCACTTCCTCTGTTATTATTACAAAATACTTTTGTAATTTCATATTCTCCTTCTTTAAAGCCAAACAATGTATAGTATTCATTTGCTATTTGTATTGCTTCATCTTCTGTTATTTCAACATTACAGTCTTGTTGATTTTTATTTAAATTCCAAATTGTTTCAAATTCTCCTGTTTGTCCATTAATACTAATCTCATAGTTATCTTCTGTATTAAATCTATATATTATCGTATCAGAATCCATTTCTTTATAATGATTTGTATTTACAATATTTGTGTTAAATCCTATTTCTTTTAGTTTATTTAGTGCCACTTCTTTTGCTTGTTCCTCTGTTATATTTTCTTTTTTACTTTTTTCTGTAATTTGGTCTGTTACATTTTCTATTTTTTCTGGTTCCTTCCATATGTTTTCGATTACTTTACTTGTTGCAAAAACACCTCCTGTTAGTAACATCAATGTACAAGCAGCAATTCCTATATTCTTAAATACAAATTTTCCTTTTTTATTCATAGCTATTTCCTCCTCATCTTTGATTTTAGATATAGCTATTTTTATTTTCAATTTTTCTTTTATTTCCTTATTCATCTTTCAAAAAACCTCCTCGTTTTAATTCTTGTTTTATTTTCTTTCGTATTCTATGCAATTTTGTTTTTACATTTGCTTCTGAAATATTTAATTCTTTAGCTATATCTTTTATAGACTTAGTAGAGTAATAAAACATTTTTATTACTTTTACATCCATTTCTTTTAAATCATTTATTTTCTTATATAATTCGTTTATCTCTTCTCTTTCTTGTGAATATATATCCAAACTACTATATTCAATTAAATTTTCACATTGCTCTATATCAATTGTATGTTTTAATGTTTTTAGCCTTTCTTTTACTAGATTTCTAGTAATTCCTGCCATATAAGAACTTAAAGACTTTATTGGGTAATTTTCTTCATACTTCTTCCATAATACAAAAAATGTATCTAGGATAATTTCTTCTTTGTCTTCTGCTGATATGTTGTTACTAACCATGTTTTGTATGATTGTTCTTAAATATGGTGTATAATCATCTACAATTCTATCTAAATCAAGCTTTTTATTAATGACATAATTTTCTAGTTTTTTATCTTTCACTTTTATAACTCCTTTATAAGATATCTTACATCTTTATTGTGGCAAAAAAAACAAAAAGGTTACAAAATGTTAAAAAATACGGAGATTATTTTTTTAATCTCCGTATTTTTATCTTAATTATCATTATAATTCCTATAGCAATGACTATCATTAACAATAATTCAAAAATCACAAATAAGTTTCTTTTCATATAAAACTCCTAAATTTTCTTTTTGCACTATTTGGTAATTTTCTATTCTTAGAATTTATACTTGTTTTTGATTTAATAATTTTGTTTTTAAATCATATAATTTTTTAGATAAATCTACATAATATCTTTGTGGGTTTTCTAGTCTTTTGATTTCTTCCCATATTGTTCCTAATTGTTCTTTTGTGTATTTTACAATTTCTTTTATAGTTGGTTGTTTATATACTAGTTTTCCATTTTCAAATATTTTTTCTTGTAATTCTTTTACATAGTAATTATGTAGTTTCTTTCTTTTCCAGGTATTATATTGGTCAAATATTTCATATTCTCCCTCTGGTTCTTTTTCATTTTTTAACATGATAACATCTGCTAATGCATAGTTAGTTTCTTTAGAATAAAAACGATATACCTTTTTAAAACTTGGATTTGTAATTTTTTCTACATTTTCACTAATTTTTATTTTTGGTATAATTTTTCCGTCTTTTTCCATTGCAGCTAATTTATATACACCACCAAATATAGCATCACTTTTTGCTGTAATTAAATTCTCTCCTACACCAAATAAATCGATTTTCGCATCTTGCTCTATTAAAGAACTAATTAAATTTTCGTCTAATGCATTTGTTGCACATATTTTACAATCTGGATATCCAGCTTCATCCAAGATGACTCTTACTTTTTTAGATAAATATGCTAAATCTCCACTATCTAATCTAACGGCAACTGGTCTAATTCCTTGTGGCTTTAAAACTTCATCAAATACTTTTATCGCATTTGGTAATCCACTTTGCAATGTATGATATGTATCAATTAAATATGTACCATTGTTAGGATATAGTTCTGCATATGTTTTAAATGCTTCATATTCATTATCAAAACTTTGTATCCAGCTATGTGCCATTGTTCCACTTGCTGGAACATGAAATTTTTCACTAGCTGCTGTGCAAGAAGTTCCTACTGCTCCTCCTATAATGGCTGCTCTTGCTCCATAAATGGCAGCTGACACTCCATGAGCCCTTCTCGCTCCAAATTCCATGACTGGTCTTCCTTGTGCTGCTCTTACAATTCTTGCTGTTTTTGTTGCAATTAAGCTTTGATGATTAATAATTAGTAATAACATGGTTTCTAACAATTGTGCTTCACTAACTGGTGCTCTTACTGTAATTAATGGTTCATTTGGAAATACTACTGTTCCTTCTGGTATTGCCCAAATATCTCCTGTAAATTTAAAGTCTTTTAAATAGTTTAAATATTCTTCTGAAAATATATTTTGTTTTCTTAAATACTCTATATCTTCTTCATCAAATTTTAAATTTTGTATAAATTCTATAATTTGTTCCAATCCTGCTACAATCGCATATCCACCACCATCTGGAACTTTTCTAAAAAATACATCAAAATAGGCAATATCATTCTTATTTTTTGAAAAATATCCATTTGACATTGTAAATTCATAAAAATCTGCTACTAATTCTAATTTTTCTTGATTCATTTTTATGTTTCCTCCCATATATTTAATTTCAAAACTTTTTTCTATTATCATACTACAAAAAAGAAAATTATTCCATACATACCTGTAATAAAATAATTTTCTTTTACTTCTTTTTTATTTATTGGCATTATTTTTGCTTTTATGTCTTATAACTTTTACAATTGTGAAACTTATGATAACGAATAAGATGATTGAACAGCCTATCACAATTCCATTACTCATTTTTTCTATTTCTTGGTTTGCTAACTGATTATCCGTTTCTTCTCCTTGAATTTGTATGTTTTCTACTTCTTCTTGTGAATATGTCTTTTTATATTCTTCAAATCGTTTTTCAAATTCGTCATATCCTTCTGGTGCTTCTCCTATATATTCTACTTGATAATCTCCATTTTCTACTTTAATTCTTATATAACATATATTGGTTTTTACATACCAAATAACTTCATGTCCTTCCCATAATCCAATTTCTGGTTCTCCATAATTCCATTCTGTATTTTCTATGGAAACAGGTGTTACGACAAATTCAATATTTGCTATATATTCATTATCACTAATTGTTCTAATACCAAGTGTATTTAATTTATAATCTATAATCCTTCTATTTTCTGGTGTTTCATCACTTTTATAACTTTCTATCCATTCTTTAAAAATTTCTTCTACTATTTCACTTCTCTCATTTGAATCAGTACTTTCTGTTGCAAATACGATATTAGAAAAACTGATTACACTAACTATCATAATACAAAAAATACTAAATATTTTGCTTTTTAATTTCATACAATTATTCATCCCCTTTCTCTAGGACTATTTCTTCATTTTGACCTCTATACTCAAAATGAACAATTACTTTTTCTGTTTCATTATATTTTGTTAAATCAAACATACCTTTAAATGTCAAAATTCCTTCTTCACTTATTGCTTTTGAACCATTTTCATTTGGCCCTTGTATTAATGTGAATTTTTCACCATTTTCATTTGTTAAATATATCGTGATATCTGTCAATCCATATGTTTTTCGATAATATTCTTTATATGCATCTGTTTGGCGTTCTTTCCAACTAATATATCCTAAAATATCTACATTTTTAAGCGGATCATCATCTGATAAACTATCATAAAAATCATGTTCCAAAAATGATGGGTATTGTGGTTGTGGTTCTGTTTTTATTTTTGCCGTTATTTCCATTCCTGTATCATATAATGTTGCTGATTCTACTTGATAATCTTCATTGGTTGTGTCTACCTGTGAATAAACAACGGATTGTCTATTATACATTTTTTCTGGAACTGCTACATCAAAATGCCAATCTCCTGTAAGGGTAATTTCCTCTTCTCCCATAGAAGCTTCTTCATTTTTAGATATATTGATTTTTGTCATATCAATTGTTAATGTTTTACTCTTTGGATAATGACTGTCTCCTCCTGTATAGATATTATAAACGACTTTTACATGATTTCCTTCTCTTTCAATAGGAATGATATTGACACCACTTCCAATATACATTTTTTTATCCATTGCTTCATCATAATTTAATCTTAAATTCTTCTCTTTACTAAATTCTTCATATCTAACTCCTGATGGACAATATAAAACAATATTATTTTCATCTGATATCACTAAGTCTGGAAAATTAAATTCCCATACTTTATCTGCTGTTACAATCTCTTTTGCTTTTTCAGATAGTTCTACATCAAATGTGATACTTAAATTAAAATCATCCATAACAAATTCAGATACTTTTACTTTTGTTTCTACATCTTCTATCATTTCACCCGTCTCTGTATTTTCTATAGTTGTGTTTGCATTTTCATATTCCATATCTGTATTTTCGATATATCCCTCATTCATTGCTGTTTCCATCCCTTTACCTGTCATAAAGAAATTATCATATAATTTAGTAGAAATATCTTTTGCAAAAACAATTCCTGTTACAGATAAACTGCAAATCATAACTGTCAATGTACTTTGTAATATCTTTTTTGTTCTTTCATGCTTTTTATGAAGTGCCCTAAAATTTTCAATAGCAATGTTTTCTTGCACATTCTCAAAAATTTTTTCCTTTCCCATTTTTAAAAACCTCCTACTTTTAAAATTTCTTTTATCTTTTTTCTGGTTCTATGTAATTTTGTTTTTATATTACTACTACTTAGGTTCATCTCTTGTGCAATTTGTTTTACCTTTTTTCCTTCGTAATAAAATTTTTTAAATATTTCATATTCTGTATCACCTAATGCTTTTAAGTTTTTGGTAATACAGTCATTCATTTCTTTTTGCTCTACAATTTCATCTACATTAAAATGACTAATCATCTCGTTTTCATATTGAGAAAATTTTATCATCTTACTAAGCTCTCTATATTTTCTATAAATAAGTCTTTTGGTAATTCCTGCTATATATGGACTAAATACTGCTTTTCTATCTAATCTATCTTTGTTTTTCCATAAAATTAAAAACACATCTGCTATCATTTCTTCTTCATCTTCTAGCTTGATAGTATGTTTATTTTTTATAATTGCACTTATATAGTGATAATACTCATCAAATACTCTTGGCATATCTAATTGATTATCCACTATATAGCTCTCTATCGTATTTTCTTTTTTCATTTTTCTCTCCTTTTTCTTAAGGTTCAATTCTGGTTGGAAAGAATTAAATTTTGGCAAGAAAAATTTAACTTTCCATCTATATATTTACCATTTTTAGAAAAAGGTTACAATAAAAAGAACCCAAATTGTTAAACTGTTTGTTTAATAGTTTAGGTTCTTTTTTATTTTAGCTGTCTTCTTTATTGTTCATTTTCTATTAATGTATATTCTGTTGCATCTGGCTCTTGCATATCTTCAAAGTTTTCTTGTGTTAGTTCTTCAGCAATATCACTATTACGAGTTAAACAGAATAAATATTTATATACTGTTTCAAAGTATTGTTCATATATCTGCTCCATATCCTGCATAACTTTATCCCCCTTTGCATATATGACGTATGAATTTCATTTTCGTTACAATTTATCTTAATTTTTTTATTCGTTATTATAGATACTGTATTTTTAATTCTCCTTTTCTATTATTTTATATCATATACTTTATGGAATTAACAATTCTAATTACATAAAAATCAAAAATATCTTTTGAGAGATATGTTTGTTTTTATTCTTCTAGTTTAAAATTTTATCTAGCAACCTATTTATATTTTAATTTTTTGCTTGGCATTTACAAACATATGTTTTATAATGTAAAAGGATTGGAAGTGATATTTATGAAAAAAGAACTAATATCAACACAAATGAATGTAAATAATAGATTAGTTAGAGTGATGAGAGTAGATACTATAGATTATATATCTCTAACAGATTTGGCAAAATATCAAAATGAGAACGATCCTTCGGGAGTTATACGAAATTGGATGTCTAATAAAAATTCTTTTGATTTTTATAATCTTTGGGAAGAATTGCATAATGAAAATTTTAATTCCGTGGAATCACACAGAATTAAAATTGATGAAGTTGGATATAATCGTTTTACTATGACACCAAATCGTTGGAAGAAAGAATTCAATGCTATTGGAATTATTCCAAGCAGTGGAAAATACAGTATAGGAACATTTGCACATCCTGATATTGCTTTTGAATTTGCAAGTTGGCTAAATGTAGAATTCAAACTATATTTAATCATGGAATTTCAACGATTAAAACAAAATGAAAGTTATCAGAACAAAGTTAACTGGTCAGTTAGAAGAGAACTTGCAAAAACAAATTATAAAATACATACTGATAGTATAAAAGAAAATATAATTCCTACGCTAACTGAAAAGCAAAAGTTGTATGTATATGCAAATGAAGCAGATATTTTAAATGTTGCTTTATTTGGAATGACCGCAAAGGAATGGAAAGACCAAAATCCTTCTTTAGATGGAAACATGCGAGATTATGCAAATATTCTTCAGCTAGTAATTTTAAGTAACTTAGAAAATTTAAATAGTGAGATGATAGCTCAAGGAATACCACAAAATTTAAGACTTGAAAAATTAAATGCAATAGCTAAAAAACAGTATAATATTTTGCAAGACAGTAAAGGAATTAGAAAAATTGAAATGATAGATAATACTATCAATACTAAATTATTAAGCTAATCACTATTAAGATAATCATACGCATGCATACATAAAATATTAGTGTATCAAAAAAACCTTCTTATAATATTTTATCATAAGAAGGTTTTTTTATTGTATAGGAAAAATCGACTTTTATCTTGACCCTATGTGGATTTTTCCGTATACAACAAGGTTAGGCTTCCTATATTTGTGAAGTACTGCGAAGCAGTCTTCACATGTGTGCGTCGAAATCTTTGATTTCGTTAACGCACGCCTTTCTTATAATTTATTCATCAATTGTTGATATTCCAAGTGTAATTTCTTCTAATACATCCAATACTGCTCTTACGGTATCTAATGCTGTGAACATTGGTACATTATTTTGTGTTGCACATCTTCTGATATAACTTCCATCTGTTTCTTGATCTATGGAATCAATATTTCTTGTGTTGATGACATAACTTACATAACCTTTTCTTAAAGATTCTAGAATTTCTTCACTACCTTCACTAATTTTCTTTTTCACTCTTGTTCTGATACCATGTTCTTTTAAGAATTTAGCAGTTCCTTTTGTTGCTTCGATATTAAATCCTAGGTTATAAAATCTTCTAATTAATGGTAATGCTTCTTCTTTATCTTTATCTGCAATGGTTACAAATATGGTTCCATAATTTGCAAGCTTCATTCCTGAAGATTGTAATG
Organism: uncultured Clostridia bacterium; assembly: GCA_944392665.1. Classification (GTDB taxonomy): domain Bacteria; phylum Bacillota; class Clostridia; order TANB77; family CAG-508; genus CAG-269. Next base: position 10,118 of record CALXXJ010000043.1, read on the forward strand.
CTTTATATAATGCTCTGGTTAGTTTTTTATCATATCCAATAGCTTCTCCTGTTGATTTCATTTCAGGAGAAAGTGTTGCATCTAATCCTGATAATTTTGAGAATGAGAATGCTGGTGCTTTTACATACCATTTTTCTTTCTCTTTTGGATATACCACATCAATTCCTTGTTCTTTTAAAGATTTTCCAAGCATCACTAATGTTCCAATATCTGCTAAAGAATATCCAGTAGATTTTGAAATAAATGGTACAGTTCTTGATGATCTTGGATTTACTTCTATAACATAAACATCTTCTTTATCATCTACAATGAATTGGATATTATATAATCCGACAATACCAATACCTAAGCCTAATTTTACTGTATAATCTATAATCGTATCTTTTGCTTTTTGGCTAACACTAAAGGTTGGATATACACTAATACTATCTCCTGAGTGAATTCCTGTTTTTTCAACATGTTCCATAATTCCAGGTATGAAGACATCTTTTCCATCACATACAGCATCGACTTCTAATTCTTTTCCTGTTATATATTTATCTACTAATACAGGTTGTTCTGTATTGATTTCAACAGCTGTTTTCAA
>CALXXJ010000044.1 GCA_944392665.1 uncultured Clostridia bacterium
TTGGCAATCAAAAAAGTAACCAATTTTGGTAGTTTTTATTTTCCCTTTTTTGGTTACTTTTATTTTATCATTTTCAGAGATTTCATTTTAGTCGCTATTCATAATGGCGAAATAAAGTGGATAAAGTACAACTAAATAATGCCTAAATGAGGAAAGGACATCTACCTAAAGCAATTGAAAGGGAGGTGTCCTTTTCCTTTTTTAATTGTGGATTTTATTATTTAAAGGAATTTTGCTCAAAAATGAAGGAAGAAAAGCTTGAATGTAACTAAAAAATATAATAAAATAGGAGAAAATACGAATAATAAAATATAAGAGGTAAGTATATGAAAGTTTTAATCACAGGAGCATCATCAGGAATAGGAAAAGACATGGCCAGGGTATTGGCAAAAAAAGCGGATGAATTAGTGCTAGTGGCGAGAAATGTTGAAAAGTTAGAAGAAATCAAAAAAGAATTACAAAATGATGCAAAAATAGAAATCATATCTAAAGACTTAAGTATAGAAGAAAATTGCAAAGAAATCCACAATCAGGTACAAAATGTGGATATCTTAATTAATAATGCTGGATTTGGGGATTGTGGAAACTTTACAAAAACGAGTTTAGAAAAAGATATTCAAATGATAAAAACAAATATTATTGCTTATCACATATTAACAAAATTATATTTAACAGATATGAAAGAAAAAAATAGTGGAAAAATTTTAAATGTAGCATCTATTGCAGGATTTATGCCAGGACCATTAATGGCGACCTATTATGCAACAAAAAATTATGTGGTTAAATTATCAGAAGGAATTCGAGAAGAATTAAAAAAAGAGCATTCTAAAGTACAAATCAGTATATTATGTCCTGGACCAGTAGAAACGAATTTTAACAAAGTAGCTAATGTGAACTTCCATTTAAGAGAAGCAAACAGCAGGGGTGTAGCAAAATATGCAATTCGAAAATTAGAAAAAGGTAAATTTTATATTGTTCCAGGAATAGATATAAAAATATCGAGAATTGGAGCTAAAATATTGCCAGCAAATATCATCAGTAAATTTGCATATATGGCACAAAAAAGAAAACTAGGTGGAGAATAAAATTCAACCTAGTTTTCTTTTTATGTGTCAAAATCTTAGCAAAACGCCTTTCTTATTGTATAGGAAAAATCGACTTTTATCTTGACCATATATAAGATTTTTCCGTATACAACAAGGTTAGGCTTCTTATATTTGTGAAGTACTGCGAAGTAGTCTTCACATGTGTGCGTCGATATCTTTGATTTCGTTAACGCACGCCTTTCTTATAAATTCCCAATAGCTGTTTTAATCGCTTGTATAGAATTTTCTAATTTCAATTTTTCATTATTTTCTAAATCAAGTGTATTAGATTTTTCAATACCATTTTTTCCAATAATAGAAGGCGTACTTGTAAAAATTCCATAATCTTCTAAATAAGAACATACAGGTAGGCAAACCTTTTCGTCAAAGATAATAGCTCTAGTGATTCTGCTTAAAGCAGATGCAATCCCATATGAAGTAAAGCCTTGGGATTTTGAAACATCAAAACCAGCTTTTTTAACAGTATTTTCAATATTGGTCATTTCTGATTCTGGCAATTTTTCCACATTTACTGTAGACCAAGGAATAAATTGACTATCTCCATGTTCACCAAGAACAAGTCCAGTCATTTCTGTAATTGGTTTATGATATTTTTCTGATAAAACATAACGTAATCTAGCGGTATCTAATAATGTTCCAGAGCCAATTACTTTTTTAGGATCACAATTTGCATATTTCCATGTTACATATGTCATAACATCTAAAGGATTTGTAGCAATTAAATAAATTCCAGAAAAATTTGTTTTATTAATTTCAAAAAGAATATTTTTTAAAATACTGTTTGCCTTATGCAAATCATCCATTCTAGAGGTTTTTATGTCTGATTGTTTAGGACCAGCTGTTATACAAACAATATCTGCATCTTGGCAATCAGAATAATTTCCTAAGATAACTTTTGTAGAAGTATTTAAATTATAGGTACTATGATTTAAATCTGCAACTTTACCTAATAATTTTTCTTTATCTACATCAACTAATATTAATTCTTTTACATCTAAACATTGATTTAATACAGAATAGGCATATGCCATTCCTACATTCCCACAACCAATAATTACAATTTTATTCAAAATAATTCCCTCCTATGTATATCATAAAATTTTATCTAATATGTTTATCAAAAATATTATATACCGAAATGTATAAAAATAAAAGTGAAAATTTGTAAAAATAAAACATTGACAAAACCAAACATACATTCTATAATTTAAGTGGTGATAATATGGAGCGTCAGATATTACATGTAGATGTTAATAATGCTTTTTTAAGTTGGACAGCATTAGACATGATAAAAAATGGCAGTAAAATTGATATAAGAGAAATACCAGCTGTTATTGGAGGAGATGAATCCAAAAGGTCAGGAATTGTTTTAGCTAAAAGTATGAAAGCAAAAGAATGTGGTGTAAGAACAGCTGAAACGATTTATCAAGCAAGAATAAAATGTCCCGGATTAAAAGTGTTTCCATCAAATTTTAAAATCTATAGACACTATTCTAATCAGTTGTATCAATTATTATTAGAATATACAGACAAAATTGAAAGATTTAGTATAGATGAATGTTTTTTGGATATGACACATTATTTAATGAATGATACTTTATTAAATAAAGGAAAAGAAATTAATAGAAGAGTAAAAGAGGAATTAGGATTTACAGTAAATGTTGGAGTAGCACATAATAAACTTTTAGCTAAAATGGCATCAGATTTTACAAAGCCAGATAGAGTACATACCCTTTTTGAAAATGAAATACCAAATAAAATGTGGACACTGCCTGTTTCAGAGCTATTTATGTTAGGAAAAAGAACAGTGCCTAAATTGTATAATATGCAAATAAAAACCATTGGAGATTTGGCAAAAACAAATAAGAGAATTTTGCAAGACAAATTTGGAAAACATGGAGCGATGATGTGGGAATATGCTAATGGAATTGATGATTCTGAAGTAAAATATATTCAAGAAAAACCAAAAGGAATCGGAAATTCTGTTACATTACCAGAGGACATTTCAAATATAGATAAACTAGAGGAAATCGTATTAGCTTTAACAGAACAAGTAACGTATAGATTAAGAAAACAAAACATGCTAGCAAGAGTTGTTAATGTGCAATTGAGAAATAAAGATTTTGTCGATACTTCTCATCAAAGAAAATTACCGAATGCAACAGCAAGTACAAAGGAAATTTTTAAACATGCAAAAGAATTGTTGGAACAAATGTATAGAAGGGGAACAGCTATTAGATTAATAGGTGTTAGAGTAGATGATTTGACAGATAAAGAAGAAATGCAAATATCTTTATTTCATGACGAAGTGAAAAATGAGAAACAGGAAAAATTGGACAAAACAATCGATAAATTAAAAGAAAAGTATGGATATAATTTCATAACAAGGGCAGGAAAAATGGGAGTAGAGGATTTAATAAAATTTAGAAAAGAGGATGAGAAATAATCAAGCCACTGTTGTTTATAAGGGAAAAGTGTGATATAGTAACGATAGTGGAATAAATATAATCATATATTTATTCATGATAAAAATGTAATTTTGGAGGTAAAACATGGTAGAAGTTTTATGTCATAATAGTATAAAAATAACGGAAAATGTTATTGTCTATGTAGATCCATTTAAAATTAATAAGGAGTATCATGATGCAGATTATGTATTTTTTACACATTCTCATTATGACCACTTCTCACCAGAAGATATTGAAAAAGTGAAAAAAGAAAGCACTGTATTTATTGTTACAGAAGATTTAAAAGAGAAAGCAGAAGATTTATATGGTAAAAAAAATATATTGGTAGTAAAACCAAATGAAGATTATCATGTTTCTGATTTTGATTTTAAAACAACATATGCATATAATGTGAATAAAGCATTTCACCCAAAAGAAAATAAATGGGTTGGATATCTGATTCAAATAAATAATAAAACATACTACATAGCAGGAGATACGGATAATATAGAAGAAATTCAAGATATAGAATGTGATGAAGCATTCATCCCTATAGGTGGGACATATACAATGAATTATAAAGAAGCAGCTGAATTAGCAAATGTAATCAAAGCAAAAGTAGTTATACCAACACATTATGGAAGTATTGTGGGAGATAAAGAAGATGCCATAAAATTTAAAGAACTTGTAGAAGGTAAAGAGGTAAAAATTTTAATGAAATAGCAGGATGGTTGAAAAATAATTACAAAAATTTAATTCTTTTCCAACCAGAATTATGTATTAAGAAAGGAATGAGAGCCAATGGTTAATGAAACAGAGAGAAAACTATATGAAATAATTGATGAAATACCAGTGACTGAAGATAATAGAAAGAAAATAACAGAAATTAAATTAGCTGTTAAAGCAGGAGAATATAAAGAGGCTTTAGCAAAATTAAAAGAATTGAATGATGAGAAAAAAAAGGAACAAGAGAAAGAAGAGGAAAATTTTGTAGAAGAAAATGAAGAAGGAATGTTTCCTTCAAAATTAAAAAATCCTGAATTAGAGCGTATATATATGGGATTATTATTAGAAAACCCAAAATCAATTTCTAGATATTATTATGTATATAGAGAATGTTATTTTGAAGATGATGATGTTTTAAATGTATATAAAAGTGTATTGTTTACAGAAGGAGGAAAATATACACCAGAAATTGCAAAAGATGGATTTAACTTTGCAAAAGATTCAGAAGAAGTATATAAATTTAAAAACGAACTAAAGAAGAACGTAAGAGATAAGAACTATGATATGGAAAAGATTTATACAGAATTAAAAAAATTATTTACTTTAAGAAGGGCATATTTAAGCAATCCAGTAAAAAATATACAAGATAAAATTGTTGAAATCATCGATTATAAATTATATGACCAAATGTCAGTAGAAGAAATAGAAGCAGCAATTAATCAAGTAACAGTAACAGACAAATTCAAACAAACAGTTTTAAATAAGAATTTAACAAACTTTATTGAAGAAGGTTCTAATAATTTAGCAAATGGATTATCATTGCCATTTCCAATATTAACACAAGTATTTAAAGGGATTAGAAAAGGAGAGACAATGGCATATGCAATGCCATCTAACTCAGGAAAAAGTAGATTTGCAATTTGTTTAGCAGCATATACGGCATTTGTTAACAAGAAAAAGGTTTTAATTATTTCAAACGAGATGTCAGAAGAAAAAATGAAGCTATGTTTAATCACAACTATTGTAAATAATCCAGAAATTCAAAAAATTCATGGACAAAAAGTAAGTATCACAGAAAATGAAATTTTGGCATTACAATTTAAGGCAGATGACCCTAAAAAAGTAAAAGTAGATGAAAAAGGACATGTCTTAAAAGAAAAAGGTGAAAAACAAAAAGACTTTATAAATAGATTAGAAAAAGAGTCTACACAATTTAGACAAGTCATCGCTGTAACAGATTGGATTAATAAAGAAATTAATAATTCTATCTATTTTATGAATATAACAGACCATACGAATGATGAATTAAAAAAAGTTATTATGAATTATTATTATAAAGAAAAGATAGAATATGTATTTTATGATACATTAAAAACAGATACAGCAAATATAGGTAATCCTGAAGAAATCAAAAAGACAGCTACCATATTATCCAATATTGCACAAAATTTTGAAATTTTCATCTGTTCTTCTTTACAATTAGCAGAAGCAGCTACATTACCGATTAACTTAGACGTTAATGATTTAGCCGTTAGTAGAACAGTAAAAGAGGTATTAGATACTCTATGTTTAATCAAACAAATTAATAGAGACCATTTACAAGAGTATGAATATTCTTTAAAAGAAGTTGATACAACTTTTTATGATTTAGAAAAATTTGAAGATCCAGATGTTAGGTATTATGCTTGTGTTGTAGATAAAAACAGGGCAGGCCCTAAACCTAAATTAGTTTTTAGATTAAATTTGGCATATAATAGTTGGGAAGAATTAGGATATTTACGCTTAAAACAAACGGGAAATGAAGAAGAAAATAACTAATAAATAGTTAAATACATAGTGAATAATAAGTAAAAAATATGTGAAAAAGAAATAGTAGTAATGAAAATAAAAAGCCTTACTACTATTTTTAAATAGGACAATTGAAAAGTGGATTTTAAAAATCCATTTTATAAAACTATATATATTATAGAATAAATAAGATGTCTAAATCCATCGAATTTTGCAATGAAAAATGCATTAGATAACAGAATAAGACATATTGTCTTCATATAAAATCGAAAAAATAGAAAGAAGATAAAAAACGGTAGAAATATGTAAAATAATGCGATGAAAAGTTCTTGCAAAGTCACATTCTTCATAGTATTATGAAAAAGTACGAAAGAAGAAGGGGAGATGAAAATGAGAACTTTTTTTGGTGGGAAATTTATAGAAAAAGAAAAATTAATAGAGGCTGGAATCCAATATCCGATAAAATTAGAATATTATAAAAAGATAAATGAAGACCAATTTATTAAAAAAGAGAATGCAAAATTTGGTATTGCAGTTGTAAAAACAGAATATATACCAAACAATACAACAATAGAAAATAAAGAAATAACATATTTATCAAATGATGAACAAAAAGTAGAAAAAATATTAAGATTGTTTAAAGAAAATGAAGTAACACCTATCGGAGTAGAAGATGTTCTAGCAGATTTAAGTAAGGAATTATTTTAAAGTGTCCTTTTGGGATTTGCCGTCCCCCAATTGGATAAAATTTGTAAAAAACTTGCAAAATATCTTCTTTTAAGCTAGAATACTATATATGAAATAAGAAATAATTGAAAAAATAAATGGAGGAAGTCTGAATGGCTGATAAATTAATTATCGTAGAGTCACCAGCAAAAGCGAATACGATAAAAAAATTCTTAGGTGGCAGTACAAAGGTTGTAGCATCAATGGGACATATTAGAGATTTACCAAAATCAAAAATGGGAATTGATATAGAACATGATTTTGAACCAGAGTACATAAATATTAGAGGAAAAGGGGATTTAATAAAATCACTAAAAAAAGACGCAAAACAGGCAAAAAAAATATATATCGCAACTGACCCTGACCGTGAAGGAGAGGCAATTGCATGGCACTTAGCAAAAATTTTAGAAGAGGAAAAAGATAAAATTGTAAGGGTAACTTTTAATGAGATTACGAAAAATGCTGTGCAAAAAGCGATTAAAGAACCAAGAGATATTGATATTAATTTAGTAGATGCCCAACAAGCAAGAAGAGTATTAGATAGAATTGTGGGGTATAAAATTAGTCCAGTATTATGGAAAAAGGTTAGAAGAGGGTTATCAGCAGGAAGAGTGCAATCTGTTGCAGTTAAATTAATTGTAGATAGAGAAAATGAAATTGAAAAATTTATTCCAGAAGAATATTGGAACATTTATGCAGATTTAGAAGATATCAAAACAAAAAAAGAATTTCAAGCACATTTTTATGGAAAAGATGGGAAAAAATTAGACATCCATTCAAATGATGAAGTTCAAGTAATTTTAAATAATATCAAAAATGCAAAATATATTGTCAGTGAAGTGAAAAAAGGTGAGAAAAAAAGAACACCTGCACCACCATTTACAACAAGTACAATGCAACAAGAAGCTTCAAGAAAATTGGGATTTACATTGAAGAAAACAATGTCTATCGCACAAGGATTATATGAAGGTGTAAAAATACCTGAAAAGGGAACAGTAGGATTAATTACCTATATGAGAACTGACTCAACAAGAATATCTGAAGAAGCAAGAAGTGTTGCCAAAACACAAATTACAAAATTATATGGTGAAAACTATTATGAAAATCGATATTATAAAACTAAAAAAGATGCACAAGACGCGCATGAAGCAATTAGACCAACCTATATCGATATTGAACCAGATAGTATAAAAGATAGTCTATCAAATGACCAATATAAATTATATAAATTAATATACAATCGATTTCTAGCAAGTCAAATGGCACCAGCGGTTTATGATACAATGAATGTCAATATTAAAGCAAATGCATATGACTTTAAAGCAAATGGACAAGTTTTAAAATTTAAAGGATTTATGACTTTATATGTTGAAGGTACTGATAAAGAAGAAATAGAGGAAGAAGGTATGCTTCCAGAACTTGAAGAAAATCAAGAAGTAAAATTAAAAAAATTAAATCCCAAACAAAGCTTTACAGAACCACCACCAAGATATACAGAGGCAAGTTTGGTAAAAGCTTTAGAGGAAAAAGGAATTGGAAGACCTAGTACCTATTCACCAACAATTACAACTATTTTAGAAAGAAGATATATTGAAAAAGAAAAGAAACAATTATATCCAACAGAATTAGGAAAAGTAGTTAATAAACTATTAACAGAAAATTTTACAGATGTTATCAATGTGGAATTTACTGCAAAGATAGAAGACGAATTTGACGAAATTGCAGAAGGACATGAAAAATGGAAAAAAATGATTCGAGAATTCTATGGACCATTTGAAGAAGAAGTAGAAAAAGTAGAAAAAGAATTAGAACATGTGGAAATGGTTGATGAAGTTTCAGATATTAAATGTGAAAAATGCGGAAGAATGATGGTATATAAGTATGGAAGATATGGAAAATTCTTAGCATGTCCAGGATATCCTGAATGTAAGAATGCAAAACCAATCATAGAAACGATTGATGTACCATGTCCTAAATGTGGAGCAACTGTGCAAGTTAGAAAAACAAAAAGAGGAAGAAAGTATTACATTTGTGAAAACAATCCAAAATCATGTGATTACATTTCATGGAACAAACCAAAAGTAGGGGAAGAATGGAATCCAGAAGAAAAAGCCGAATTTGAAAAAGAAAATACAACAAAAAAGAAAACAAGAAAAACGAAAACAAAGAAAACAACCAAAAAAACAACGAATAAGAAAAAATAAAGTAAAAAGAGGATAAAATATGAAGAAATATTCATTAGAAATAACTGTATTTTTAAGTGGTGCATTAACCATGATTTTAGAATTAATAGCCGCAAGAGTATTATCACCATATGTAGGAAGTTCTAATTTAATATGGACTACCATTATTGGAATCATGTTAACAAGTATGAGTATAGGATATTGGTTCGGAGGAAAAATGGCAGATAAAAATAAAGAAAATGACATAAAGATTCTGTCTAATTATTTATTGATTTCTGCCATTGCAACAAGCATTATACCAATATTAGAAGTTGTATTTATAGATGTATTATCACAACTTTCAAGTAATTTGATTTTGGTTGCAATCATATGTGCAACAGTCACTTTTGGGATACCAAGTTTCTTATTAGCAACAGTATCTCCAATAGCAGTAAAGATAAAAAATAATAACATGGATCATATAGGTGCAACATCAGGAAAAATATCTTCATTATCAACAATAGGAAGTATATTTGGTACATTTTTTGCAGGATTTATATTAATACCAAATTTAGGAGTAAGAAATATTATATTAGGTTGCTCTATTCTGTTATGGATATTATCTGTATATCTATTTAACAAAAAAGATAAGAAATATTATATTTTAATGATAGTAGAATTATTGATTATTATTGGTTTAAATGTATTAGGAGGATATTTATTTCAAGTAAGAAACCCTGAAATAACAAGAGATGTTGATTCTGAATATAGTAGAATATGGGTCACAAATCTTGATGTGGGTGAAACTACATACAAAACGTTACAGGTAGATACTGGTTTAGAATCTTATATAAACCAAGAAACTGGAGAAATGGGAGCAACATATTTATATTACTATGACTTATTTGAATATTATAATAAAGAAGCAAATGATGCATTGATGATAGGTGGAGCAGCATACACCTATCCAATGCATTATTTAAAAAAATATGAAAATAAAACAATTGATGTTGTGGAAATTGACGAAAAAATGACACAGATTGCAGAAGAAGAATTCGGATTAGATAAGAATAATCCAAATTTAGGATTAATTACCCAAGATGGAAGAAGTTATTTAAATTATAATGAGAAAAAATATGATACTGTTTTTATTGATGCATTTAAAGGACTAAATGCTCCATTTGAATTAACAACATATGAGGCTATGCAGAAAGTGTATAATAGTTTAGATGAAAACGGAACAGTTATAACCAATATTATATCAGCAATCGAAGGCGATGACGCAGATTTTATTAAATATGAATATAGCACATATAAAGCTATATTTGATGATGTAAAAGTATTTCAAGTAAATCCAAACCATTCAGATGATGAAGAGCAAAACTTAATTTTAGTAGGAATTAAAGGAAATGGAAATATAAATACTGACAAAGAAGAAGAATATGGTGAATTATTAAGTAATGAAATCAAAGATTTTACAAGTGATAAACCAATTATTACAGATGACTATGCTCCGATTGGAGATTAAATTGTAAAAAAAAGGGATTTTGGGGACGGACTCATTTTCCCTTTTTTTGAATGTTTAAAAAAAGTCTTGACTTTTACGAATATATTTGTTATCATATTATTTGCAAAATGCGGGAATAGCTCAGTTGATAGAGCGCTGCCTTGCCAAGGCAGAGGTCGCGGGTTTGAGCCCCGTTTC
>CALXXJ010000045.1 GCA_944392665.1 uncultured Clostridia bacterium
GTATATAATGTATCAGGACAAACCTATACAAGAAAATTAGATTCAAGAGTTTTAAACTTACTAGCAGAAATTGCACAAAGCTGTTCTAAATTTGCTAATGATATGCGTTTATTACAACATGAAAAAGAATTAGAAGAACCATTTGAAAAAGGACAAATTGGTTCATCAGCTATGGCATATAAAAGAAATCCTATGAGAAGTGAAAGAATCAATTCTTTATCAAGACATGTTATGACTTTAGCAATGGATCCAAGTGTTACAGCTGCAACACAATGGTTAGAAAGAACATTAGATGATTCAGCAAATAAAAGAATTTGTGTACCAGAAAGCTTTTTAGCAGTAGACGCGATTTTAATTCTTTATGCTAATATCTCAAGTGATATTGTGGTATATAAAAATGTTATAAAAACAAATATGATGCAAGAATTACCATTTATGGGAACAGAAGAAATTTTAATGAATGCTGTTCTAAAAGGTGGAGATAGACAAGAATTACATGAAAAAATTAGAGTATATTCTATGGAAGCTGGAAAACAAGTAAAAGAATATGGAAAACCAAATGACTTAGTACAAAGAATTGCTGCAGATGAAACATTTGGATTGACAGAAGAAGAAATTTTACATATCTTAAATCCAGACCATTTATGTGGAAGAGCTGTTCATCAAGTAGAAGATTTTATGAATGAAAGAGTGAATCCAGTATTAGAAAAATATAAAGATTTAGGACAAGATACTACAATAGAGGTAAATGTTTAATGAACTGAACTGTAGTCTTATAGATGTTCATTAAACAGTAATAAAAGGGGATTCTTAATGGAAAACAAAAGTAAAAATTATATAAAAAACATATTATTAGGTATCGCATTACTACCATATATCATTATAATGATTATGTGTATATATTATGCCATAACTGGTTATAGTGTAGAATTCTATGAAAAAACGTATTATGGATTATCTGCACTTGGAGAATTTCTAAGTGATGTTTGGTGGGAGATAATTGATTCGTTGATGGATTTTCCTACCAATCTTATTAGAATACCTATAACTATTTTATGGATTGGCTACCAAATATATTATTTTATTACCTTTAAAAGGGTTAGAAAAGAAAATAAAAAAGAATTAAAAGAAAATAATAGAAATACATCAAAAAATATAAACTTCAAAAAGATAATATTTTATATTTCTATAGGTTGTTGGTGTCTATATTTTGCATCAGGCATATATGCATTTTTATTTGGTTCTAAAACAGGAGGAGGATTATTTTATCCAAAGATGGAATATGGTATGGATGCATTAGTAAGTACATTATTTTGGAATTTAATTGCATTTTCAATTATACCAGTATTACCAATCTCATTATTATATATTGTTATTTATATGATAGTAAATAAAAGAAAAAAGAAGCGATTGGAAAGGCAAATATAGACCAAACAAATATAGAAAATTGATTTATCATAAAGAACATATATAGAGAGGATATAAATAATGATTAAAAATATAATATTTGATATGTCAGAAGTCATTATATCAGGATATCATGGAGTTGAAAAAATATTAGAACAACAATATGCAATTCCAGAAGAAGCATGGGAAAGACAAAGATTATCTAAGAATGAACTCTTTTTAAACCTAATGAGAGGAAACTTAAGTGAAGAAGCATATTTAGAAGAACTTTTGCAAGGGACAAATTGGAATATTTCCATAGAGCAATTAAAAACAGCTATTCGTTCAAATCTAAATAGGCCAGTTCCAGGAACAATGAAGGTTGTCAGAGAACTAAAAGGAAAATATCAATTAATATTATTATCAGATTATGTAAGAGAATGGATGAAATATATTGAAGAAAGAAATGAAGATTTAAGAATTTTTGATAAAAAAATATTTTCTTATAATATAGGAATAACAAAATCAGAAGTAGAAACTTTTGAAACTGTATTAGAACAAACTAAAATTGTAGCAAATGAAACATTATTTATAGATGACTATGAAAAAAATGTAAAAAATGCAGAAGCAGTAGGAATTCATGGAATTGTATTTGAAAATGCAGAACAATTAAGAAAAACATTGTCTTCTGAGTATAATCTATTACAAGTAGAAAATGAGTATAGAGGAGAAGATAGATAATAAAGACTTTTATGTAATATAGAGAGGATATAAACAATGATTAAAAATATAATATTTGATTTATCAGAAGTTATCATATCTGGATATCGTGGCATAGAAGAAGTCGTATTAGAAAGTCAGTATGGAACTTTTGAAAATCAAAAATTATTAGAAAATGAAGCAGATTTAGATTCAATGAGAGAAAATGAAACTTTCTTAAACTTGTTAAGAGGAAAATTAACAGAGGAAGAATACTTGAATCATGTATTGAAAAATAAAAACTGGAATGTATCTGTAGAACAATTAAAGACAGCTATCCGTCAAAACTTAAATCAACCGATTCCAGGAACAATGGAAATTGTTAAACAACTAAAAGCAAAAGAAAAGTATCAGTTGATATTATTATCAGACCATGCCAGAGAATGGATGGAATATATCGAAGAAAAGAATAAAGATTTAAAGATTTTTGACAAAAAGATATTTTCTTATGATATAGGAGCTGTCAAATCAGATAAGCAAACTTTTAAGACTGTATTAGAAAAAGTAGCAATTGTAGCAGATGAAACATTATTTATAGATGACTATGAGAAAAATGTAAAAAATGCAAAAGCAGTAGGCATTCATGGGATTGTATTTGAAAATGCAGAACAATTAAGTAAAACATTATCTTCAGAATATAATTTATTGTAAGTAGAAAATGAATATGATGAGGAGAAATAATATGAATGATATTACAATATATAATACTAAAACATTTATTGCTTGTGTTCCAAAAGTGCCACATATTTCTAGAGAAGATGGTGGACATATATGGATAAGGTCAAAAGAAAAGTATTTTGCAAGTAGATTGGATTTGAGTCCTAAAGAAGCAATAGAAGTCATGAGATTAACGATGTTAGTTAGTGAAGCAATGATAAAAGGAATAAAAAATAGAGGCATAGAAATAGAAAGAATCAATTATCAAGAAAATGGAAATTGGGCATATATAGAAGGAACAAAACCAATTTTTCATATACATTTATATGGAAGGACGAGAAATTCCAAAATACAACCTTTTGGACAAGCTTTAAATTTTCCTTACAAAGATACAGGATTTTATGACACATTTGAACCATTTAATGAAGAAGATATACAAGAAATTCAAAAACAAATTCAAGCATTAGAAGAAAGTAAAAAATATGATATTACTAGCTGGAATTTAACATAAATAAAAATGAAAAAGGAGGATAGATATATGAAAAAATGTCTATTACTAGGAAATGGTGGAAGAGAAGCAGTAATTGCTGAACAAATTGCAAAAGGATATGTGCTATATGCGATATTACCATATGCAAATCCATCAATTGTAGAGCAAGTAGAAAAATCAAATGGAAAATATATCATAGGAGACCCATTTGATAAAGAACTTGTAGAAAAATTTGTAAAAGAAGAAGAAATTGAAGCAGCAGTTGTTAGCCAAGATAATTTGTTGCAAGAAGGATTAATTGATTTAGCAAGAAAACTTGGATTACAAACTTTTGGACCAACATCAAAAGGTGCAAAAGTAGAATGGAGTAAAACTTATGCTTTGGATATAGTCAAACAATTAGCTCCTGAAATGATTATCAAAAATGAAAGTGTAAAAACAGTTGAAGAATTAGACGAAGTTATGAAAAACTACAATGATGACAGTTTTGTTGTAAAACCAGAAGGGTTAACAGGAGGAAAAGGCGTTAAAGTAGGAGGCATTCATTTTAAAGGAAAACAAGAAGGATATGATTATGCTAAATCTTGTTTAGAATCTGACGGAAGTGTTATCGTACAAGATAAAGTAGAAGGTAGAGAATTTACTGTTATGGCATTAACAGATGGGGAAAATATCGTTGTAACACCAATTACATTTGATTATCCATATCGTTTTGATGAAGACAAAGGACCAGGAACTGGTGGAATGGGTTGTCTTAGCTTTGAAAATGGATTATTACCATTCTTAGAGCAAAAAGATGTAGATGTATGTAGTAAATTAATAAAAGATACTATTCAATATGTCAATAAAGATAGCTTAGAATTTACAGGTGTTATTTATGGTGGATTTTTCAAATGTAAAGATGGTATTAAATTTATTGAATTTAATGCAAGATTTGGAGATCCAGAAGCACTAAATGTATTAAACTCTTTAGAAACACCATTTACAGAAGTATTAGAAAATATATTTAATAAAAAATTAAGTACAGAAAATTGTAAATTTAAAAAGAATTATACATTTACCATTTATGTAGTAAGTCCAGATTATGCAATACAAAAAAGTAAAGAACCATGTATATTTACAGTCAATAAAAAAGCGATTGAAGAAAGTGGCGTAAAAATCTATTTTGCAAGTACAAAACCAGTAGAAGGAAATACCTATGAGGCTGTAGGAACTTCAAGATTATTTGGTGTAACAACCATGGGAAATACATTAGAAGAAGCAAAAGAAAAAGCATATAAAGCCCTAGAAGGAAATATTAGTGATAATTTAGATTATAGAAAAGATATTGGAGAAATTTACGAACATTAAAAAAAATTGCCTAATTGGGGACGTTTCTGTTTGGGACATTTTGAGGGATTTTGGGGACGGACTCATTTTTCCCTTTTTAAAATTTAAGGGCTTTAACATATATAAAATCTAAAAATAGAATAATTCTATATATATAAAATAAATATTGAAAATGAATTTATGTAATAACAAATATATTAATACAGAAAAAGGGAAAAATGAGTCCGTCCCCAAAATCCCTCAAAATTCCAAATTGGACATCAAAGTTCACCTGTTTCAAATTTCTTGATTACATTAACTAATTGGATTTTTTCAGCAGCTTGTACTTTACTTGCTAATGTTTCAGGGGTATCTGTTTCTAGAACGTCAACAACGGTTTGACTGATAATATTACCTTTGTCATATTCGTTATTGACATAGTGAACAGTGACACCACTTTGTTTTTCTTTAGCGTCGATAACTGCTTTATGGACATGCATACCATGCATTCCTTTACCACCATATTTAGGAAGTAAAGAAGGATGTGTATTAATAATTGTATAGTTAGAAAGTAGTTTATCGCCAATTAATTTTAAATAACCTGCTAAAACAATTAAGTTAATGTCATAATGAGATAATACTTCATATAACTCATTATCAATATCTTGATAATTCTTATTTTTAATGACATAAGTAGGAATATTTGCTTTTTTGGCTCTTTCTAATGCAAAAGCATCAGGATTATTAGAAACAACTAATACAATCTTGGAATGTAATTCTTTTTTATCAATAGCATCAATAATAGATTGTAGTGTAGAGCCATTACCAGAAGCAAAAACAACTAAATTATACATATAAACAACTCCTTATATAAATTTGTATGATTTGATTGCATTTTAGCAAAAACACAATCAAATGTCAAATGGAAGGAAATTTTAAGAAAACATGCATACTAAAATCAAAGATTTTTATGCATAAGTGCAAAAGAAGGAAAAAAATGACAAAGACAAAAAAAGATTTTTGCTAGACCTTTAATTAATATAGCAAATGTTAAAGAGTAGAGAAAAGGTCCAGCAAAGCTAGATTTGTTGTATAATAAATTTATCATATAAACAAAAATAGAAAGAGAGTAGTGGAAAAATGTTTGGAGAAAAAATAAAAGAAGAATGTGGAATTTATGGAATTTATGGAATCAAAAATAATGAGGATGTAGTAACTCCTGTATGTGTTGGACTATCAGGACTTCAACATAGAGGAGAAGAGAGCTGTGGAATTGCAGTAAATGAGGATGGTGTTATCCATTTTCATAAAGATTTAGGGTTAGTATCTGATGTATTTACAAAACATGTTCAAAATTCATTACCAACAGGTAAAATGGCAATTGGACATGTTAGATACTCAACAACAGGAGAAAGTAGAAAAGAAAATGCACAACCAATGGTAGTAAGACATAAGAAAGGAAATTTAGCAGTTGTTCATAATGGAAATATTACAAATGCATTAGAACTAAAAAGAGAATTAGAAGATGAAGGTGCAATTTTTACAACAACTAGTGATACAGAAGTTATCTGTCATATTATTGTAAGAGAAAGAATTAAAACAAATTCAATAGAAGAAGCAGTAAAAAATACAATGAAAATTATAAAAGGTGCTTATTCATTACTAATCATGTCACCACAAAAATTAATTGCTGTAAGAGATCCACAAGGATTTAGACCATTATGTATGGGACATTTAGGAGAAGATATTGTATTTGCTTCAGAAAGCTGTGCTTTAGATATTACAGGTGCAACATTTGAAAGAGATATCGAACCAGGAGAAGTGGTAGTTGTTACAGACAATCAAGTAAAATGTGAGAAATATATGCCAAATGAAAGAAAAGGAATGTGTATCTTTGAATATATCTACTTTGCAAGACCAGACTCTATTGTAGATGGTATTAACGTACATATTTTCAGAGAAAATGCAGGAAGATATTTAGCAAAACAAGCTCCAGTAGATGCTGATATTGTAGCAGGTGTTCCAGACTCTGGATTAGATGCTGCTTTAGGATATTCAAAAGAATCAAAAATTCCTTATGATATGGTATTTACAAAAAGTAAATATATAGGAAGAACTTTTATACAAAATGCACAAAGTAAAAGAAAAGATTTAGTGGCATTAAAATTAAATCCTTTAAGAGAAACAGTAAAAGGAAAGAAAATTGTTTTAGTAGATGACTCAATTGTAAGAGGTACAACGATAACAAGAATTATCAGAACATTAAAAGAAGCTGGAGCAAAAGAGGTACATATTAGAGTAGCATCACCAGCCTTTGTAGGTGTATGTTATTTTGGAACAGATGTTGACAAAAAAGAAGCTTTAATTGCCAACAAAATGACCAAAGAAGAAATCGAAAAAGAAATCGGTGCAGATTCATTAGAATATCTAAGTATGGATAGCTTAAAAGAAATTGCAAAAGGTTGTAAAATAAATGATTTTTGTTATGGATGTTTTACAGGAACATATCCAATTGAAGTTCCAGAAACACTTGAAAAAGATCGCTTTGAAAAAATTAAATTTGAATAAAAAGAAAAGGGATTTTGGGGACGGACTCATTTTTCCCTTTTTTAATTTGAGATGACAAAAAAATATAGAATATAAAACCATTACACAATTTTGTATAAGCTAAATTTTCATAGAAATTCTACAAGAAAAACATGAGCCTCTCTCATTGTTGCTGTAAATTTTAAGCAAAATGAGCAGTCCTCATGTTTTTCTTTAGAATTTCTAATTTCAAATTTAGATACGCAAAATCGTTTCATTTTTTTATATTCTATATTTTTTACTTATTTATTTTTAAAAAGGGAAAATTGAGTCCGTCCCCAAAATCCCTTTTTTAGAATTATTCATATTTTTTACCTGTTAACATTTCATAAGCTTCAATATATCTTTGTCTTGTTGTCATAATCACATCTTCTGGAATTGGTGTATCACCTTCAGGATTATATCCACTAGATTTTATCCAATCACGAAGATATTGTTTATCAAAGCTTTTTGGGCTTGTTCCAACTTGGTAATCTTTTGCAACCCAGAATCTACTAGAATCAGGAGTTAATACTTCATCTCCAAGAACAAGTTCACCATTTTCATTAACTCCAAATTCAAATTTTGTATCAGCAATAATTACACCTTTTGTTGCAGCATATTCAGAACATTTTGTGTATACTTCAATTGTTTTTTCTCTTAATTTATTTGCTAAATCTGTTCCAATTAAATTACAAACTTCTTCAAAAGAAATATTTTCATCATGTCCTTCTTGTGCTTTTGTGGTAGGTGTGAAGATTGGCTCAGGTAATTTTTGAGCTTCTTGTAATCCTTCAGGAAGTTTAATACCACACACAGTTCCATCATTTAAATAACTTTTCCATCCAGAACCTGTAATATATCCTCTTACGATACATTCTACTGGTATCATTTTTAATTTTTTAACTAACATACTTCTTCCTTCAAATTCAGGTGTTTGGAATTCTTCAGGAAAATCTTTTAAATCTGTTGAAATAACATGATTTTGTATAACATTTTTTGTATAATCAAACCAGAATTTTGAGATTTTGTTTAATATTTTTCCTTTATCAGGAATTAAATTTGGTAAGATATAATCAAATGCAGAAATTCTGTCAGATACAACAAGTAATAATTTGTCATCATCTACTTCATAAATTTCACGAACTTTACCACTACTAATTTTTTTCATTGTTTTCACATTCCTTTCAAATTTATTGCCAAAGGGGACGTGTCATTTTGGCAACTTTTATAATTTTTTAATATATTTATTTTTATGGAAGTTGCCAAAATGACACGTCCCCTTTGGCAACCTTTTGTTATTTATTCATATTTTCTAAATAATTTGCATATCCCATTTCTTGAAGTTTTTCATCTTTTTTAGAAACAGCATCTTTTAAAGAATTTTTATATGCTGCTAATTTTTCTTTTATATTTTCATTTCCGACAGCTAATATAGAAGTTGCTAAAATACCAGCGTTTTTAGCACCATTGATTGCAACTGTTGCAACTGGAATTCCTGAAGGCATTTGAACAATAGAATATAAAGAATCAACGCCTCCTAATGTTTTTGTATGGATTGGAATACCAATTACTGGAACAGTAGGTAACATAGCGGCAAATACACCAGGTAAGTGTGCAGCACCTCCAGCACCAGCGATAACAACTTTTACACCATTTTCTTTCAAGCTATTAGCATATTCCATTGCTTTTTCAGGTGTTCTGTGAACAGAAAGAATTTTCATTTCATAAGAAATTCCCATATCTTCCAAAAATTTAGCTGCATCTTTCATAATAGATAAATCAGAATCACTTCCCATAATAATGGCAACATCAAAATTTTTCATTTTTTCCTCCTTTAAATTTTATTTATTTTATTGTATAGGAAAAATCAGCTTTTGTCTTGCAACAGAGAAATGGATTTTCTATATCGCAAAAAGCAGAATTACTAGTTTAAGATTTTTCATATACAACAAGGTTAAGCTTTTATATTAAGATGTTCTTCGACTACCAAGTTGACCAATAACTTCTCTAGAAGCTTTATTGGCAGTAGAAAAAATCTTATCAATAAAATCGGAATTAATAGTGTCTGTATAGGCATATCCTTTAATAACTGAAGCAAAGAAAGCATCTCCAGCTCCTGAAGAATCAATTACTTTTGCAATTACCTCAGGCTCTTTATCAATGGTTTTTAATTCATTGTTTTCTTTAAAGATAAAGGTAGCACCTTTTTTTCCTTTTGTAACAACCAACAAATCTAAATCAAGTAAATTAAAAAACTCAAATTCATTTTGTATTTGTAAACGTTCAAACAATAAAGATTTAACGGTTTCGTTTAATTGAATTAAATTTGCTGTTTTAAAAAACATAGTTAAATATTGTTTTGTAAAATGTTCAATGAAACGAACATGTCCAATATCTAAGCAAACTTTTTTCTTTTGAAGATTTGAAATAAAATCAAAATTAACGGTTTCAAATTTATCTAACAGAACATAAATATCATTTTCTAACATATTTTCTGGTAAATCTACTGGAAGATTGTCCCTAAAAAATAAAGTACGTTTGTTAGTAATTGGTGAATACCAACTATGAATAATACTGTTATCACCTAATTCATTTTGATTTGGAATAATAATATTCATAATAGAAGTTGAAATATCATCACGGCGAACAAGGTCAGTGTTTACATTACCTGTTTTTAAAGAAGAAAGGGCAATATCACCTTCTTTATCTTTACCACAAGTACCAACAGCATAACAAGTTTCACCTAGATAAGATAAGTTATATAGTGTGTTCCAGTTACTACCACCGCCATCTTGTTTGATTAATTCTAAATCTCCATTATAGATATTATCTAATATAATATCTCCATGAGATATAAATAATTTAGACATAATCCATTCCTCCCAATGGAAATTATATTATAAAAAAGCAAAATATACAAGTATTTCTGGGATAAAACA
>CALXXJ010000046.1 GCA_944392665.1 uncultured Clostridia bacterium
TAAATATATTTCGCACCACCTATTAGAAGTGGAATTTTCGCACTTCATTTTAACATTTAGATAAATTACTATTTATTTAGTTCTTTTTCTAAATCTTTCATATATCTTTTCTGTTGACTCTTTAAATAAGACTTTGCTAACAGTTTCATAATAAAATTATTTACTTCAATTTCTTCAGTAAAGTCTAGTTCAATATTACCATTTGGAAGTTCTTTAAAAATACCAATCCATTTACCTTTTAAATTAGCATTTTCTAAATCAAATTTATACTCTTTTAACTTTTCTTTTGCAGTAATAGTAAAATATGTAGGAAAGTTATTTATAGTATATTCAACAAAATGTGTTTCATCTATTATTTCTATTTTAGATAAATCTGTTCTCCATTTATAATTTGAATTATCTGTAATAATATTCCACAATTTATTTTTATCACAAGAAAATTGCTTTTTTATATTTGATTTAATCATTTAATACCTCCATAAATTACTATTTGCTATTAAATATATTTAACTATTTCATTAATATCTTTTTTTCTTTTAGGTAATAAATTACAATTAAAATCACTTGCTCTAAAACCTATGGAATCCTCTGTTTTATATCCTAAAAAAATCAAACTGACTGGCATATCATTAATACCTAATGAAAATTCTTTTTCTAATTCATTTGAAAAATCATATGTTTCCATATATAAATTATCAATCCCCAAATATATAGCTTCTAATACCATATTAAGTGATACTAATATACAATCTTGTTTATATGATACTGAATTATTTATTTTATAACATTTCTCTACATCTCCACAAACTAATAATATTGTAGGCGATTTATAATTAGTTATTTTCTTTATTTTGTTTAATTGCTTTTCAGATTCAATAACATATATCTTTTGCGGTTGTAAACTTTTTGCAGTTGGTGATAATATTCCTGCTTCTAATATTCTGTCTAAATTTTCTTTACTAATCTTCTTACCTGTAAATTCTATTTTTTCAAACATTTTTATTTTCTCCTAAAAAATCTTATTTGATTATTGCAAAGTAATTATAACATTTTTAATCAAAAAAGTATATAATAATTCAATAAATAGCCTAAGAGGAGATATAAAAGCAATATCTCCTCTATTTTAACCTATTCTTCTACCATATCATCATATGCTTCAGATATTGCATCTAAAAGCTGTATTCTAGTTTCATTATTAATAGGATATGAAAAATCTTGTCTATAATTTCTATTTTTTATTTTTCTCTTTGGCATACTGATATACCTTCCATTTTTTCCATTTAATAATTTAATCTCATTTATAATAAAACAATTATTGATACACACACTTGCTGCTGCAAGTAAATCTCCTTTGTTTATCTTTTTTACTCTAACTTCTGTAATTTCTAACATATACATATTCCTCCTTTTCAAATTTACATACCTGTTTTAGGTAATTCTTTTTCTGTTTCTGGTGTTTTTGTATAAACTATTGTATGTGCTTCATCTTCTGCTTTTAATTCTGTTTCTTGATAATCTGCTGTTACATATGTGTTATTTACAAATATTTTATTGTTTTGCACATCTTCATTTACTTTGGCTTTTACTATTGGTGTAATAGTTGCTTCAAATCCAGATTTTACTTTTCCAAATACTAATCTAAATTCTTCTACATATTCACCATCTTCTAATCCTAAAGTTTCACTTGTTAAATCTATTGTATAATTTTCTGTTGTGTTATATTTTTCTCCAATATTTTTCCAATTTGTATTTTTATTAGTAATATATTGGATTTCATATTGTAAATCTTCATTCCATGTTCCAGTTTGTAATTCTTGAACTCTGACTTGTCTAGGTAGTTTATCTCCCCATATAAAATTACTTACCTCTGTATTTGAATAATTACCTATATTGTTAAATGTATAATCAATTACTTCTCCTTTTTGAGCCTCTGCTGGTGCTTCCTTTTCTACATCTACAATAAGATTTACATTATCATTTGCAATTTCTAATTCGATTACTTGTCCATTTTCCTCAAATTTAAACTCTACCAATTCATTACTAATTACATAGTAAGGATCAACTGATACTTCTTTTAGATAGTAGGTTTTTCCTGTTTCTAAATATTTATAAATATAGTCTTCTGTATCTTTTACATCTAAAGTTGCAATATATTCTTTATTTTCATCTAATAATTCAAATACTGCATTTATTCTTGAACCTGCTGGTAATTCTGTGTATTGATTATATTCTTTTGTTACTTTTCTAACTTTTAGTATGTTCTCATAAACTTCAACAGGTACATCATCTTTGTCTTCTGCTGTTGCTTCTAAATAATGACCGAATACTCTAACGTTATTTATAAATGTTGATTCGTCTACTAATCCTTCAATTACTTTTGTTTCTACAAACATTTTACTTGTATTTGAAAATCCTATTTTTACTGTTCCAAAATGTAAAGAGTATGAAGTTACATATTCGTCTTTTTCCATTTTCTCTTTTGTAAAATCTATTGTATTATTTTTAGTTGTACT
Source organism: uncultured Clostridia bacterium (assembly GCA_944392665.1). GTDB lineage: Bacteria > Bacillota > Clostridia > TANB77 > CAG-508 > CAG-269. Next base: position 2,514 of record CALXXJ010000046.1, read on the forward strand.
TAAATCTTTTGCTATTTCTACATTTGTTCTTTTATTTGTATTATAAGTAATACTATATTTTAAATCTTCATTATATGTACCAGTTTGTAAGGTTTGTATTCTAACTTCTACTGGTAAATTATCTGTTAATGTAAAATCATCTAATTTAACATTAGATAGATTTTTGATATTATCAATATCATAAGTTACAATCTCATTTCCTTGTGCTTCTTCTTTATCAACATTCTTATCTACATTTACTTCAATATCTACTGGTGTATTTTCTACTGTTACTTTTTTATTATCGCCATCATACTTTCCTTCGACTATAAATGTAGTATTCTTACCTTTTAAATAGTAATCTGGAGCTTCTATTTCTGTTATAGTTATCTCTGTATTTAAAGGTAGTCCCTCAATATAAATTTTTCCATTTTCGTCTGTTTTTAATATTTTTTCCATTTCTTGTCCGTCTACTACTATTTTAAAAGTAGCTCCTGCCAATGGTGAACCTTCTGCCTCTCCAGTTATTTCACTTTTTCCATTAGATATTTTTTCTATTTCAACATCAAAATTTGGTTTATATGTCATTGTCCCTCTTGTTGTACTTAAAACAAATGGATCAGTAGTTAATACATAATCTTGTACGTTTTCATTTGGAGCTTTTCCTAATAGAATAGGATAAGTTTCAGCTTGCCCACTTACACTAAATTCCACATTAATGTCACTGGTTATATTTTCCCTTGGTACTAATATTTTAAAATTTTCTCCTTGGTTAAAAGTTGTTTTTTCATTATTATTTTCATCTGTAACTTTTGTTCCTGTTGGTGCTGATTCTCCATTTAAAATAATTTTTATATCTTTCATATTTACTTGTGCTGTAACATTAAAAGTTTGTGAAATATATTTATTATCTATATTATCAACACCTGCATTTGTTATTGCATTTGTTGTTACAACTGGATCTTGATATGTTTGCGTTCCATTTCTACCAATATCTACAAGTTCTCTCACTTTGTTAGCCATAATATTACCAATTTCATCTGCTCCACTATATCTATTGGTATCTCTTCCATCTAATACAGAATAAATTGCTTGTTTAGTAACTACAAAAGCTGACTGTTCATCTGGCAACCCCATTTCTTGTGGACTTTTATAAGGAAATCCGTTAAGTAACACTCTCCATACCATTTGATTATTTGCTATCTGATTCATATCTTCTACAACTACATCATAATCTGATTCTTCAATACCGGGCAAATTAACATTTAAACAATAAGCTGGATATTGTTTACCGTTTTCATTATAAACTATATAATGTGTAATTATAAGCGTATCTACACCTTGTGAATTTCTATATTTTAAGTGTCTAGCACATTCTCCAAGTGATACTAAATCTTTTGTTTCACCAATACTTGCTGCAAAAACACCACCTAGTTGTGATGCTATCATAAATATTAAAATTAATGCACTAATTATTTTTTTACTTTTATTTATTTTCATGTTCACATTTCTCCTTCCATAAATAAAAGCATTGCAATATACCAATGCTTTTACTTTCATTATTTACTTGAATATTCTGCTATATCTATGTAATACCTTGTTTCTGTTGCAAAACCAGTTTTATGATAATCAACTGCATATACTAAAAATTTTACAGAAAAAACATTCAAAACAATGCCTTCTAATTGTGGTTTACTATATGGATGCATATAGTTTCCACCAACTAAACTTGAAGCTATTTCTATTTTGTATTTTTTACTTCCATCTTTATTCCATAGTGAAGAATTTCTTTTTGCAATTTCGTCAATATCATCAATTAACCTTTTTGTTTCTGTACTATTATAGATATATTCTTCTTTTGTGATCTCTACTGGTTTTTCTTCCTTAACTTCTGTTTGTTTTTCTTCTACTTTTTGATTTGCTTGATTTTGCTTATTATCATTATTTGGTTCTGGTATAACTTTATTTTCATTTATAGGATTTGCTTTTGTTATATTCTCTTTATTAGTCGAATTACCTACCATATTATTATTTTTATCTTGAGTTATCGTATCTTCTACTTTCTCTACTTGATTATTTTCTTGTGTAGTATTTATTTCTGTTGGAATTTCTATTTCATTTTCTATTTTTTCTTCAACCGTATTTGTATTATTTGTATTTATAGAATTTGTCATATTCGGTGCTTCCTCATTTTTATTTAATATCATTATACTTCCCACTATACCAACAATGATAATAATACTAATAGCAATTATAATCTTTTTAACCATTTCTATGCCTCCTTTAAAATATTGGCTAATGCCTTATATTTTAAATTTTAGCAACTTTACATACAAAAAGTATATTTCAAAAAAAATTTTTCTAAAAACCTCTTAAACCTCTTTTGCTTGAACGCATAGACGCTTTTCAGGCTGGTTTGCTACACAAGTAATCAAAGTAAGTATATTTTCTTCTGTATCTGCAGTTACAGACCAATCTGTACTCTCTATTTCTTTTGTATTATAAACCGAATACCTCCTTTCTCCTAAATTTGTTATATATATTATTTCATCTCCCTCTTGTAAGAGATGTATCCCCTCAAAACAATGAACAACTTGACTTCCTCTATTATGACTTGCTAATGCAACATTACCATCCCATAGTGGCGTATTTTTAAAATGTCCTATGTAACTTGCAAGTGTATCTAAGTCAGTTCCTTCCTTTATTTCTGCTTCTATATTTAGCTTTGGTATTTTTAACTTTCCTATAATATCTTCAGCAAATTGTACTTTCATATCTCCTTTATCTCCTATAACTGTATTTTCTACCATTTGATTTTCTTGCCCATTATCTTCTGGTATAAAAGTTAATAAAAATTTTGCTACAAACAGTGCTATTATTACAATTACAATAATTAAAATATATTTTATAATTTTCTTCATTTACTTTCACCTTTACTTTCTACTAAAAAAAGAATTAGATTTTTCTTTTCTAATTCTCTTAGTTCTATTTGTTTTTAAATTAAATACTTTCTTATATATAATTGAAATATCTTGAAAATTTCTAGGTTTGTCTATAATTGTTTTTATCTGACTAGGATAAAAATTTCCAAACACAATGTCATAAATTCCTAATTGTAAAGCAATTTTCAATTCTTCTTGTTTTTTATCTTTTAGTAATAAAATGACTCTCATATTCATTTGTTTTAATGTAAATAAAAATTCGTGTATATCCCCCTCTATTCCATTTGGAGATATAATAACTGTTTGATTTTCAAATGTATTGTTTTCTATCAGATAATCACTGTAATGAGCAATAATAGAGTCTCTTATTTCTTGTGCAATTTCTTTGTCTATTTCTTCAATTCCTGTATATATAACTGTCATGCAACTAAAACCTCTCTTTCTTTTAAAATTTCTAATGGATCTATTAGTTCACCATTTTTTCTAACTGTAAAATGGCAATGACATCCTGTTGTAGCACCATTTGTTGGATTTCCATTTGAATCTTTATATGGATTGTTTGTAACACCATATACATTTTTAGGTCCTACTTTTCCTATAATTTCTCCTTTTTTTACAGTTTGTCCTACTGACACAATAAATTCTGGAGAACAATGGCAATATGAAAATTTATACACACCATCTGTACTTTCTATGGTAATTGTATAACCTCCTGCTCCTCCCCATCCAACAGATGTCACTTCTCCATCCATGATACAAACTAATTTACTACCTTCTGTAGCTGCAATATCTATTCCGGAGTGCATTGTTGATGCTCCTGCCGTGGGTGCGTCTCTTTTTCCAAAATAACTTGTTATTGTATATTGCCCTTCTACTGGCCAATCTGCATCTTTTGCCATATCTCCTCCACCAAATATTTTTTCTACAAAATCCCAAACACTATCAAAAAAACTCTTTGCTTCATCTCTTTTATATTCTGTATCATAGTAAGCAAGTTCTTCCTTGATATTACTTTCTTCTTCATGATTAAAAGCTATATATAATATATCTGTCACACTACAAACGATAGCCAATAATATTACAATGATAATAATTGGAACAATAAATGGCTTTAATATCATAATTGCAAAACTTACAACTGCTTTTTTTACTTTATTCTTCAACATCTGTTTCTTCCTCTATTGTTATAATTTTATTGGTATTATTTTGTAAGTCTTCTTTCCTTGTGTTATTGATGTTATGTCTTTGATATCTTCTATTCTGTTCATTATAGTTATTTGTTCTATAATTTCTACCTTCAGCCATATACATTCCTAAATTCATTGCTTCTTTTCCAATATTATATGCTTTCTTTATGTTGCTACCTGCACTTGACTTACTTTCACTATTTGTTTGATTTTGATTTGTTTGGTTTAATTCTTGACTTTTGTTCATATTTTCAGATTTCGTATTATCCATTATGTTATAAGAATTATCTTCATAATTTGTACCAACTAAGCTAGTTCCTTCCAATGGTTTAGATGTTGTTTTTGTACTTCTATTTACTATCCTACTAATAAAATCTTGTCCTTGTTCTTTATTTTCCATATTTCCAACATCTTCACTATTTTCACTATTTCCTTTAAATTGATATGCAATAGATTTTACTGTATATCCCATCGCTGATGCCATACCAATTCCTCTGTTTGCTAATTCTTCATTATCTACACCTGCTATTCTGCTAACAAGGTTTTGCATTGTATTTTGAAGTGCATCTGCTAAAGGAAGTATCATCATTGCCCATAGCAAACTTACTGCCCATCCAGCACTTTCTGGGAGAAAACTCATATATATTAAAAATAAGAATGTATAAACAAATTGCATAAAAGCATTTATTATAATTTGTCCAAACCAAATACTACTTGCTATTGTTCTTTTATTTAAAATCCAAAATATTGCTACAATAGGTGTGAAAATAGTAAAAACAATTAATGTAAATTGCCTAATAATAAACTTTATATTAATCTTTACAAATAGATATGCAAACATTGCTATTACGATTGCTGTTGCTATCGCATTTCCTGTATTTATATTTGTTAATAGAGAATTTCCTAAAAGGTCATCTAAACTTCCATGTGTATATGCAACTAACATCTTTACTAAGGAATTATTTAATAAAAGTACAAATTTCACAAATATTGGAGCCATACCTATTGCTGCTGCTCCAAAAAATAATCTTAACAAATTATCTTTTGCCTCCACTCTTTTATCTTCACTCATACCTGCAACAATCATTTTCCAAGCAAGTACAACAATTGCTATTAAAATTGGTCCTCCTATTATTGTTGCAATTCTCCAATACCAAGTCATCATTAAATTCCAATTTTCTTCTGTGAATGGCGAAAGATCTGTCTGATTATTTCCAAATATTAATTCATCATAATTCTTAAAGCCTACTCCAAATTCTTCTTTAGTAGTTAGGTCAAATACTGTTTCTGCCAAGCCACCTATCATTTTAGCAATGATTTTCTCAAACAATCCACCTTCATCTTCATTAATAATATCTTCAATCTTTTCCTCTTCTTCATCATTTGTAAAAAAATTAGCATTTACTGGATTTGTAAAGCTAAGAAAAATAAGTATTATTAATAACATACTTATCAAAATTTTTTTCATATTCAATTCTTCCACCACCTATCCTATGTTGTAACAAATTTACTTTCAAATTCTGTCATTTCGATTTTTACTGCTCGCACCTCTCCTGCTCTAATTAAAATACATTCTCCCGGTCTTGCTTTTAATAAAATATCTCTTGCTCCACTTGGTAATTTGAAAAATTTCATAACTTCATCAATACTACCTACTGATTGTTTAAATAGTATAATCGTATCACAACAATTTACGATTGCTTCCGCTTGTCTATTTTGTCTCATCTCACCTAAGTTTTGTGTTGCTAAAATCAATGCAACTTTCTTTTTTCTTGCGCGTCTTGCCAAATCTTCTAAGAAATTGGATGTCTCTTTATTCTTAAAAATATTCCATGCTTCATCGATTGTTACATATCGTGGATTTTTTTCTTTTGTTGCCATATATTTATTGGTTATCCATGTCGTTAAAACTAAACTTACATAATATCTCATAATTTCATCACGAATTTCTGAAATATCAAAACATATGACTTGGTCATTAATTTTTAGTGTACTTTGACAGTCAAAAATTCCTAAAGTATTTCCTCTAAGGAAATTGCTTAATGTTGTTGCAAGTTCCTTATTTCCTATTTTATCTTTCATTACTCTGTGAAAATCAGTAAGTGTTGGCATTCTTTTCTTTACATTTCCTAACGTGATTTTTCCATCTATTTTTCCTCCCTGTTTTTCATAGATTGAATTTCTATCTTTTGTTATTCCTTTTTCTAAATATACTTCTTTTACTGCCTTTTCTATATCTGATATTTCATAAGGTCTAAGTGATCTGTTTTCATATTTATTAATAATTCCATATAGTATTGCTCTAATTTCCATTACTTTTGTATCTATATCAATAAAATTTTCATCTTCGTCAATATCTATATCAAATAAATTTATACCTACAGGAATCCCTTGCCTTACCTTTATGACTCTACCACCTAATTTTTCAGATAGTTCTCCATATTCTCCTTCTATATCTATAGTAGCCATTCTTCTACCTTCCACAACATTTCTTCCTGATATAACTTTTACAGCAACTGATTTTCCTGCTCCCGGTATTCCAAAAATAGCAATATTAGCATTCGATAATTCGTCACAAAATGTTTCTAAATTTAAAGGTAACCCTGTAAATAAATCTCTACCTAAATAAATTCCTTTTGATAAATCTGACTTTGTTCTTGCTATTGG
>CALXXJ010000047.1 GCA_944392665.1 uncultured Clostridia bacterium
TTCATATAAACATATATATTTATTTCGAACATTGAAAATTAAATAAGAAAGAGGTGTATGATTATGACTATTGTAATCATTATCGCCGCTGTCTTAATCTCACTTGCAATAGGATTTCTAGTAGGAATGGTATACAGAAAAAAAGTTGCAGAATCTAAAATTCAAGGAGCAGAAAACGAGGCAAAAAGATTAATTGATTTAGCAAAAAAAGAAGGAGAAAATCTAAAGAAAGAAGAGATTTTCAAAGCTAAAGAAGAAATTATGAATAATAGAAAAGAATTGGATCAAGAGATTAAAGAAAGAAGGGGCGAAGTACAAAAACAAGAAGCAAGACTAATTCAAAAAGAGGAAAATTTAGAAAAGCGTGCAGAAAATTTTGAAAAGAGAGAACAAGAATTAGAACAGGAAAGACAAAATATTGAAAAGGAAAAAGAAGAATTAGAAAAAATGCATGAACAAGAAATGGTCGAACTTCAAAAAATTGCATCTTTAAGCAAAGAAGAAGCAAAACAAAGATTGCTTGCAGAAATGGATAAGGAGTTGACAGTAGAAAAGGCTGCTTTAATTAGGGAAAAAGAACAAAAAGCAAAAGAAGATGCAAATAAAAATGCGAAAGAAATTTTATGTTATGCAGTGCAAAAATGTGCAGCAGATCATTCACAAGAAACAACAGTATCAATTGTTCCACTTCCTAATGATGATATGAAAGGAAGAATTATTGGTAGAGAAGGTAGAAATATAAAAGCATTGGAAACATTAACAGGAATTGATTTAATAATCGATGATACACCAGAAGCTGTCGTATTGTCAGGATTTGACCCATTAAGAAGAGAAGTTGCAAGAATTGCATTAGAGAAATTAATTGATGATGGAAGAATCCATCCAGCAAAAATTGAAGAAATGGTAGAAAAAGCTAAGGAAGAATTAGATGCAACCATCAAAGAAGAAGGGGAAAGAGCCGTATTAGAAACAGGTGTAATTGGTTTACATCCAGACTTAGTAAGATTAATTGGAAAATTAAAATACAGAACAAGTTATGGACAAAATGTATTAAACCATTCAATAGAAGTTTCAAATTTAGCAAGAATTATGGCAGAAGAATTAGGGTTAGATGCAAAACGTGCTAGAAGAGCAGGTTTATTACATGATATTGGAAAAGCATTAGACCATGATATGGAAGGAACTCATGTAGAAATTGGTGTAGAAGTATTGAAAAAATACAAAGAAAATCCATTAGTGATTAATGCAGTAGAAGCTCATCATGGAGATGTAGAACCTCAAACTTTAGAAGCTGTTTTAGTACAAGCAGCAGACGCTATATCAGCATCAAGACCAGGTGCTAGAAGAGAAACATTAGAAGCATATATTAAGAGATTACAAAATCTTGAAGAAATTGCAGATTCATTTGATGGCGTTGAAAAATCTTTTGCTATACAAGCTGGTCGTGAAATTAGAGTTATGGTAAAACCAGAAAAGATTTCAGATGACCAAATGACAATATTAGCAAGAGATGTTTCTAAGAAAATTGAAAATGAAATGGATTATCCAGGACAAATTAAAGTTAATGTTATAAGAGAAACAAGAACAGTTGATTATGCAAAATAAAAATATAAATCGACAAAGAATTAAATAACTAAAAAAGAACCTAGCTTTTAAGCTAGGTTCTTTTTTGGGATAATTTAATCAATAGACAGCAATAGATAGCTTGCGAATTCAAAAAAAATATAGTATGATATATACTATAAAAAGATATAGAAAGAAGGAATGGTTTTGAAGATTTTAGCAGTAGGAGATATTATTGGAGAAACTGGAATTAAAGAATTAAAAAATAAGTTATATCAAATTAGACAAAAAGAAGAAATTGATTTTGTAATTGTTAATGGAGAAAATGCAGCAGAAGGCATGGGAATCACAGAAAAAAATTTTAATGATATTATTTCTCAAAATGTTGATGTAGTAACGATGGGAAATCATACATGGGGGAAAAAAGATATCTTTAAGTTTATAGATCATCCTAAATTAATTAGACCAGCTAATTATCCAAAAGGGGTAGTAGGTAAAGGATATGGTATATATGAATGCAAAAACAAAAAAATAGCGGTAATTAATTTAATTGGAAGAGTCTATATAAATGTATTATCAGAAAATCCATTTTTAACAGTAAAAGGTATCATAAAGAAAATTAAAGATAAAGTAGATATCATTATTGTAGATTTTCATGCTGAAGCAACAGGAGAAAAAATCACAATGGGATATTATTTAGATGGTATGGTTACAGCAGTTTTTGGAACACATACACATGTACAAACAGCAGATGAAAAAATATTACCTAAAGGAACAGCGTATATTAGCGATATTGGTATGACAGGTACAAAAAATTCAGCACTGGGAATGGATGTTTCTGTGGCTTTAAAACGATTTGAAACATCGCTACCAGAACGCTACAAAGTAGCATTAGGAGAAGGCATGTTAAATGGTGTTATTTACGATATTGATGATCAGACAAATAAAGTAAAGAGCATAACAAGAATTAATGTGTAAAAAAAGCGTACGTTAGCCAGTCCAAGATATTGATGTATAGATGGAATTTTTCTAAACAATAAAAATGTCGAATTAGTAGATTTATTGCGATGAAAACCTATAAATTTTTATAAAAAACACTTTACACAAATTTCCAGATATTGTAAAATACAAACTGTAAGAGTTGCAACAAAAAAATAAAAATTATAGGAGGCAAAAGAAAATGGAAGTTTTAAAAATTTCATCAAAATCAAATCCTAATTCAGTAGCAGGAGCAATTGCTGGATTAGTAAAAGAATCAAACAAAGCAGAAATGCAAGCAATCGGAGCAGGAGCATTAAATCAAGCGGTAAAAGCAGTTGCAATAGCAAGAGGCTTTGTAGCACCATCAGGTGTGGACTTAGTTTGTATACCTGCATTTGCAGAAGTGGAGGTAGAAGGAGAAGATAGAACAGGTATCAAATTGATAGTAGAATCAAGAGGATAAGGATAAATAACAGACTGCAAAATAGTAGTCTGTTTTGTTTTGTCCAAAATCCCTCAATTGCACACTTGACAATTATACAATATTATGAAAAAATACAAACGATAAAACTAAGAATAGAGGGAGGATTAAAAAATGGAAAAAAAGAGAGGATTTGAAATTGCAAAAGGATTTGAAGATAAACAAATAAATCTTCCAATTAGAAAAACAAAATACAGTGCAGGATATGATATAGAAGCAGCAGAAGATACAGTGATTCCAAGTTTTAAAAAAGGGACAAATCCAACATTAGTAAAAACAGGACTAAAAGCATATATGCAAGATGATGAAGTATTATTATTGTATAATCGTAGTTCTAATCCAAAAAAGAAAGGCTTAGTTATGGCAAATAGTGTTGGTGTAATTGATAAAGACTATTATGGAAATCCTGATAATGATGGTCATTTTATGTTTGCTTTTTACAACATAAAAGAAGAAGACATAGTCATAAAAAAGGGAGAGGCAATTGGACAAGCGATTTTTCAGAAATATTTAGTAACAGATGATGATGTAGCAGAAGGAGAAAGAGTTGGAGGATTTGGTTCAACAACCAAATAATATCTAAAAATATACAAAAAAATTTCTTCTTAGAGCGATAAGGGCTACAGCGAAAAGATACATAAAAAATGACGGTAATGGCTTTGACTTTTACCGTTTTTTGTTGTATAATAGATATGGTTAAAAAATCCAATAAAGTTATAAAAAGGTATTGATATAACTTTATTATATTTTTTCTGCCAAATAAATTAAAATGCTGAAAGGAGTGACTTACATGTTCAATGTAGGAGACAAAATTGTATACCCAATGCACGGGGCAGGAACAATAGATGCAATAGAAGAAAAAGATATTTTAGGACAAAAACAGTCTTATTATATTTTAAAAATGCCAGGTGAGGTTAAAGTAATGATACCAACTGCAAAAGCAGAAGAAGTTGGGGTTAGAAATATAATTAACAAAGAATCAGCAGATAAAGTATTTGGAGTTTTAGAACAAGACGAAACAGCTATGGATAAAAATTGGAATAAACGTTATAGAGATAATATGGAAAAGATGAAGAGCGGAGATATTTATGAAATAGCTGACGTTGTTAGAAATTTAAGTTTTAAACAAAAAGAAAAAGGACTTTCAACAGGCGAGAAAAAAATGTTAAACAATGCAAAACAAATCCTAGTTAGTGAATTAGTTTTAGCAGAACATGCATCACAGGAAGAGGTAGAACAATTAGTTGAAAATAAAATTAATACATCATTTATGATGTTTAGAGCAGATGATGTATCAACAGAAAGTGTAGTAAATAAATTTATACCTTTTGAAGGTACAGAAGGAACAGGAACAGATAATACTTAAATTCAACTCATAAGAAGCCTAAATTACGAAGGCTTCTTAAAATTTTTAAAAATTTTAAAAAATATATGAAAACCTATTGACAAAAAAAAGAACAAATATTATAATATCTATTGTCGTCGAGATAAAACCAGTTTAAATATGCAGATGTGGCGGAACTGGTAGACGCACAGGACTTAAAATCCTGCGGTTGAATAAACCGTGCCGGTTCGATTCCGGCCATCTGCACCAAAAAGTTGAAATTTTAACCAATTTCAGCTTTTTTTATTTTTATTCAAAAGTATTTGAAAGTATTGATATGATTGCATTTTAGCTATTTTCATTATTCAATCTGTTTTCAAAATTATTTGCCATTATTCATTGATTTTTGTTTTCTGCTCGGAAGTTTTGCTCGAAAAATATCCTTTGTAATAGCATTAAAATTAAGAGTTATAGAAAGTTGATAATTAATATAGTTTATGATAATATATCTAAAGATTGTTACTAAATGATAATTATTCTACTTTTAAATAATGGAGATATACAAAATAATATTTAAGGGAGATGGAAAGATGGATAAAAAGAAAATCATTTTAATAACAGGAGGAGCAAGTGGAATTGGATTTGGAACAATAGAATATTTATTAGAACAAAGAAATTATGAGATTATTTCAGTTTCAAGAGGAGAGAAAAATATAGCTTTAGCAAAAGAAAAATTACGTGATAATGTTAACCGTGTTACTTTTTTGCAAGGAGATATAAGTTTAGAAAAGGATTGTAAAAAGATATATGAAGAAATAAATAATAAATATAGTCGATTAGATGGTTTAGTAAATTCTGCAGGAATTATAAAATTAGGCGGAATAGAAGAACAAACTTTAGAAGAATGGAATAATTCAATAAACATAAATTTAACGGGAATATTTTTATTAACAAAAACTTTATTACCACTATTAAAAAAGGGAACAAATCCATCAATAGTTAATATTTCATCTATGTCTTCTGAGAGAGCAGGAGGTTCAATTGCTTATTGTGCAAGTAAAGCAGGAGTAGATATGCTAACAAAATATATGGGGCAAGAACTTGGTAAATATAATATAAGAGTCAATAGTGTAAATCCAGCTGCAGTATATACAAATATTTATGTAGCTAGTGGTGATTATACTCAAGAAGGATATGATAAATGGTCAGAAGATAAAAAGAAATCATATCCATTAGGACGAATAGGAGATGCAAAAAAAGATATAGCACCAACAATAGAATTTTTATTGTCAGATAAATCTTTATGGACAACAGGTTCGATTTATCTTGTAGATGGAGGAAAAAGTATATAATAAATACAAAGATAAAAATAATAATCATAAGTTTTATGAAAAATTAAGACTTAAAGAAAAATATTTTATGGAATATGGAATATGAAATAATAAGCAAAATTTATTGACAACAGAGCATATTTTATGCTATTATGAATATAATAATTAAGAACATCATTGTTTTTAATAAATGTGTTTGTCGCCGCCTCTTTGGCGACTAATAAATGAGAGAGTGAATAAATGTGTTTGTCGCCACCTCTTTGAGCGACTAACAAATAAGAGAGTGAATAAATTTATTGGGGCTTACCAGAAATGGTAAGTCTCTAATAATATAAAGGAGAATTATATATGCAAATAAATATAGGTTGTTTTTATTTTATAAAAGATTCATTTTTTGATATTATAGATGAACTTGTGGACAAGATGCAAAATTAAAAATTAGTGATATTAAATTTAATGATACAATGGTTTATGATTATAGCTGGTCAACAGATGATATTATTAATAATAAAAAAGGTATTTTAGATATCAATCTTAGCTCACTAGAAGATGAGGATGCGACAAAAAATATTGACAAAATAGAAAAAATATCATTTAAAGTAAGTATTCTAGACTCGAATTACCAAGAAGCAACATCACAAGAAGTTACTTATGAAATCAATCCAGCAAGTACTATAACATCAACTGAAGAAACAAATACTACATCAACATCAAATTCAACATCAGTTTCAACAACTGAACCAACAATAACGACAAATTCATCTAGCAGTTCTTCAACAAATAGTAATATAGATAGTAGTACAAATAGTACAGGAATTTCACAAGAATTTAAAGATGCCATGGATTCTTATGAAGCTTATATGGATGAATATGTAGAATTTATGAAAAAATATAACGCAAATCCAACAGACCCAACATTAATATCACAATATTCTACAATGCTACAAAAATATTCAGAGCAAGTTTCTGCATTTGATAAATGGAATTCTGCAGATATGACAACAGAAGAAACTAGCTATTATATAGAAGTTCAAACTAGAGTTAGTCAAAAATTATTAGAAGTTACCCAATAAGATAAATTATCCTTAAAGGAGGTTAAGATGGAAAAAGAAAAAAAGTTTGATATTTTTAAAATGGTAATCATAATTGCGTGTGTAATATCATTTATTGGATTGCTATTACCTTATGAATCATCTATTGGAGAATATAAAGAATATTTACAAGAAAATCCAGATACAATAAATGTAAAAGAGGTAAATTTAACAAATAAAGATGTAGTAGATATTTCAATGATTGAAAACTTTAAGGTTTACTCTTATGCCATGAACAATAGTGAAGGCAATTCATGGCTATCTGGAGAATCAACTATTAATTTTGTATTAACAATTGTGTTGATTGCTTCCATTGTATTAGTTTTATTATTTACCTTATTTAATAAAAGAATTCTAAGTATGATATTTGGTATGTTATTATTGGGAAGTTCACTTCTCATGAATTATGATATTGTTGATCGTGGAGTGATTCCATCAACTCAATATACATATGGTATTTCATATTATCTTTATCCAATTATGGCAATTGTGATAATCGTTTCAGTTGTTATATTAATAGTAAAAAACAAAAAGAGTAAAGCAAGCTAAAACAACATAAAAAGGTGAAAGTTCAAAATGTACTTTCACCTTTTCATGTTGTTACTTTGTTTTACTAGATGAAATGGTAAATACTATTAAACCGGTAATTGCTTATATTCAAGTAAGCAGTGAGAGATGCTTGTCTAAATAATATTTTTAATGATATAATGCAGTCAAAAGAATCATTCTATTATCTATGATATAATAATAGGAAAAATAGATTAAAAAAAAGTTTGCAATGATATTTGCTGGTTACTAATAAGAATTTATAAATATGGAGATGAATATAAAATGGAAAATAAAATACAACAATTTAAGCAATTGGTAAATGAAAGTAACAATATTGTATTTTTTGGTGGAGCAGGTGTTTCAACAGAAAGTGGTATACCAGATTTTAGAAGTAAAGATGGGCTATATAATCAAAAATATGATTATCCACCAGAAGAAATCCTTAGTCATACATTTTTCGTAAATTATACAGAGGCCTTTTATAAGTTCTATAAAGACAAAATGAACTCTTTAAAATATGAACCCAATATAACACATATAAAATTAGCAGAACTTGAGAAAAAAGGAAAAATAAAAGCAATTGTGACACAGAATATTGATGGACTACATCAAAAAGCAGGTTCTAAAAATGTATACGAATTGCATGGAAGTGTATTAAGAAATTATTGTATGAAATGCAATAATTTTTATGATGCAGAATATGTATTTAATAGTACAGGCATTCCTCAATGTACTTGTGGTGGAATTATAAAACCAGATGTTGTGTTATATGAAGAAGGATTAGATGAGGAAACTCTAGAAAATGCAATTTTGGCGATTCAAAAAGCAGATGTAATGATTGTTGCAGGCACATCTCTAACAGTACAACCAGCAAGTAGTTTATTAAATTATTATAAAGGGCATAAGTTAGTGTTAATTAATAGAGATAAGACACCTTATGATGATAGAGCAGATTTAGTGATACATGATAGTTTAGGAAAAGTATTTGAAAATATATAATATGGGAGAAAGAAAATGTATTATACATATATGTTAAGATGTTCAGATAATTCAATCTATACAGGTATGACTCATAATTTAGAAAAACGAATAGAAGAGCATATATCAAAAGATAAAAAGGGAGCAAAATATACAAAATCACATGAAGTCATTAAATTAGAAATTGCATGGAAAAGTAAAGATAAATCTTTGGCTTGTAAATTAGAATATCAAATTAAAAACTTGACAAAACAACAAAAAGAAAATTTAATTAAAGAAAAAAAGCTAAGTACATATTTGAAAGGCAAAATAGATTGTAGAAGATATAGAGTATGTGTATTGTAATAGACAAAATAGAACCAATAAAAGCCACCGTCTCTTGGGAAAGACGAGTGGCTTTTATTGGCTAAAAGAGACTTCCGAAAAAATCTCTCAGGAATGAGATGAATTCTCCTCCTGAAAATGATAAAATAAAAGTAACCAAAAAAGGGAAAATAAAAACTACCAAAATTGGTTACTTTTTTGATTGCC
>CALXXJ010000048.1 GCA_944392665.1 uncultured Clostridia bacterium
AAGGAGGAAAGAAAATGGTAGAAGTTTCAACATCAATTCTTTCAGTAAAAAAAGGAGAGGAGTCAAAAACATTTTTTGCTTTAGAAGCATCTAAAACAGACTATTTTCATATAGATGTTATGGATGGTGAATTTGTGGAAAAAAACACATATCAAACTATGTTAGAATATGCTTCATATATTAGAAGAATATCAAATGCACCATTAGATGTTCACTTAATGGTAAATGATATCAAAAAAGCAGTGGATGATTATAGTGCAGTAGAACCAAATATCATAACATTTCACTTAGAAGCATGCAAAAATGAAGAAGAAGTTTTTGAAATGATAAACTATATAAAACAATATAATTGTAAAGTAGGAATATCAGTAAAACCAAATACGAAGATAGAAGAAGTTTACAAATATTTACCATATATTCATATGTGTTTAGTTATGACAGTAGAACCAGGAAAAGGTGGACAAAGTTATTTAAGTGAAATGACAGAAAAAGTAAGAACATTAAAAAGCTATATTGATGACAACCATTTGGAAGTAGACATAGAAGTTGATGGTGGAATTAACTTAAGAACAGCTCCAGAGGTAAAGAAAGCAGGGGCTAATATTTTGGTTGCAGGAACAGCAATTCTAAATGCAGTAGATTATAAGGTAATTATAGATGAACTAAAATGTCCAATTGGGGACGTTTCTGTTTAGGACATTTTATGTAAACCACAGTAGACATATACAAGACTAGATATAACTAAACAAAAGGAATCTGATGATGCAGATTCCTTCTTTTGAAGTATTTATTTATATTATTTATCATTGTTTTTGTCAGTTGCTTTATTTTGATTTTCATTTTTTTCTGTTTCATCAGATTTGCTTTCTTCTTTTGAATTGGTTGTATTATCAGATTTATCTTCTTTCTTTGTACTTGTTGATTTATCAGACTCATTTTCTTTTTTAGTTTTAGATTCAACTTTTTCTTTTTTCTCTTCAGAATTTGAAATCTTTTTGCTAGAATCTGATTTTTTTTCATTAGCGTTTTCTTTTATTAAAATGTTATATGAAATCGTACCAATTCCCCATATAATTGCAATTAGTGAGATAACCATACCTACATAAGGAATTAAGGTTAATAGCCAGAAGACGATAGTAGTAACAATTAAAAATCCTAATGTATATAAATTTTGTGTAATTTTTAACTTATTACAAATCATTGTATTAATATCAATGATTGCAACAGATGTACTAATAAAGAATAGAATAGCTAATACACAAAGCAATAATATGGTAAGCTGACTAGTAATAGGAATTAGTAAGATGATAACAGATAATAAAGTCATAACAATTGGAACGATGATTCCTAACCCAATAATTTGTAAAGCTTTTCTTACTGTAATAGGATGACTCGTATTATGTAATAATTTTGGAGAAATCCATAAACCAATTAACCATATAATGATTGCAGATACTAATATAGCACCTAAGGAATACATATAATTTGAAATATCAAATGTTGTATTATTTTGTAATTGAGAAAAATGTGTTTCTCCAGCAACAGAATCTTCGGGAATTGTAATTTCTTCATCAGAGAAGTAATTTAAATCTCCTTGAATAGTTCCATAAGATGCAATACTAGGAGTATCTTCTGTATCTGGTTTTTCTTTAAAATTGATAGAAGAACAGTTAGCAAAAACATTTCTTCCAATCATACTATTAATATTAAGGGTATTACAGATACTTCGAACATCTCTATACACAAATCCATCAATCGTTAATGTATCACCAACAGAATAAATGTTATAAACAACACCTCTTACATTAATCGTATTGGCACATGCAAATACATTATTTAAAATGTAACCATTATCTTCAATATTAAGAGTGTTGGCAACAATAAAGGCATCTCCGCCTACTTGAGTATTAATTGTAACTGTATTTGCCATAATAAACAAATTTCCATCAACTGGAGTATCAACTGTTACAGTATCTTGAAATAAATATTCGTCTCCTTCTTTTATAGTGACTTCTTCTTGAGTTTCACTGATAGGATTTACCTGATCAGTTGTTGTAGCTTCAACTGCAATTTCATTTTCAGCATTTACAATAGGTGTAAACAAAGAGATAAGTAATAAAACAATTAAAGAAATGATTTTTATTTTCTTTTTTAACATAATATCCTCCTTTTTAATTTTAACTTTGATTTTTTGGAGTAAGTTGATATCAGAATTACGAGAATAATTTGATATCTTATCTTAGTATTTTAATATGTATCATCATTTAAGTCATAATAAATGATAATTTTAACATATCATCAAAAAAGATTGATGTCAATAATTTTCCAACTTTTTTAACAATTTGTATATGAAATCAAGAATTTTTACTGCGAATATGATACAATGTTATTAACTAATTAATTGAATATTGAGAATAAATAGGAGAGGGGATATTATGGAACTAACCGATGAAGAAAAAAAGATATTTAAAGTTGAGGATAATTTAAAGGAATGGTTTGGAGAGTATGGGCTTTCAGCCTCTGACCGTATTGAGCAAGGACTATTAGAATCATATAGTTCTAATAGTGATGCAGTTAAAATAACATATGGATATATCAAAAGAATATTATTAGAAGCTGCCAAAAAAAGAAATCTTGTAATTCAGGATGATATAACTTTTGATATAGATGAATTATTAAAACAAATTATAGAAGTTCCACCTGAATTAGATGATTTTGATGTTTTATCTTATAAAGATTATACTAATTTAGAAAAATATTTAAAAGAAAAAACAAAGGGAAAGACATCTTCTAAATTAGAAAAATTTCTACTGTATTTTAATGGTGTCAACGGAATAGGAGGAATGAATGATTCATTTAGAAACTTTATGACTAACTACATTCCAGCATTGTCTAGTAAAATAAATTTATTAGAGAATGAAATATCAGAAGAGAATAAAGGTGTGGATGATTGGGATGTATTCAGTTCAAATTCAGAAGAAGTAAAAGATCCAGAAATTCATGAACAAGAATCAGATATTGATGATGAGTCTACTCTAGAGGATTGGGACGACTTAGACATAGATTTAGCCGATTGGGAGAGTGGATTTGAAAATGCAACTAAGAACAATGAGGGAGAATTTTTGGATGAATCAGATATAGATTGGGAAGCATTAGAGAAAGAATGGGAAAGAAAAAAAGAAAATAATGAAGTAATGTTTTGGAATAATGAAAAGGAAAATGAACACGAAGAACAAGGTAGACCAATGATAACAGCGACACCTGAGGTAACAGACGAAGAATTGATATCATTTATACAATATATAAATACTTACCCAGAAATTATCAAGTGTAAAACAAATGGGATTGAAGCTGGAAAATTTTTAAGAGAATTATATTCAAAAACGAAATTACAGGAATTTTACAGTAATCCTAAATTTCTTCAAGATTTCAAAAAGATTATGGAACATGACCTAAAATCACATACATACTATTTTCATGGAACACAGGATTTAAAAAGTGCTGATATGATTATGAAGGAAGGTTTAGGGATGATGAGAGAATCTTTATCAACGACAGCTTATCAAGAATTTAGTATGGATGATGTCATATTATATAGTCGAGGTTTTGCAGGAGAGATTGGAAGTTCTGCTATTGTCATAATTGATGAACCTTGCAAAGATAATAGAAAAGAAAAAATAGTTAGACCGTTAGGAGAAGGGGAAAAGATACATTTTTCATCTTCAGGACTTCAAGGATTAACTGGTGAACCACACTACATAGTTGATTCTAAATATATAGTGGGATATGTTGATAAAGAAAATAAAGCGATTATTTTTAATCCAAGATATTATGATTATAATAGATTTCAGACACAATCAAGTGACAATAGACCTAAACATCTTCCTTATAGTGAAGAAAGAATAGCTGAAGGTGTATTAAGATTTGATCAAAAAGAATTAGAAGTACCAGATAAGCAGATAGATAAATAAAAAAGAAAGGTAGAAAGGGAATGATTTCTAGTAATACATATAAGGAAGTATATGAAATATTAAGTTATATGGATAAAATCACAGTTATGAAAATTCCAGAATCGATTTTAAATAGAATAAAGGAGCAAAGAAATATAGATTTTCAAACCAGAATTGATAAAAAGGATATTTTTAATGAAGAAAATGTTAGTCAGGAAACCATTGATTTTTTATGTTGGCTAAATTATAAGTATTGGTTAAATGAAGAGCAAAAGAAAAAAATTGATAGGATAAAGCTTGATAAGTATAAAGAGCTAGAAGAATATAAAAAGAAGAAATATAATGATGCTGATATATTTAATCGTAAACAGATTAAGAAAAATTCAGACATACAAGAAATAGCAATTTTAGATTGTCAAGAGAAGAATTTTATAAGGAGAATATTTAATAAAATAAAGAAAATATTTTACAATCGTTGAAAAAAATAAATGTCACATATGGACTTAATCCGTATGTGACATTTTACAGTCATTTTTTTTCTGATTTATCAACAAAGTAAGTACATTCACTTGTTGTTGAAAAAATGGTAGGTGTGATACTAGAATAGGAACATTTACCATCTTTTTGATAAATACAATTTAGTGAACAATTAATATTTGTCAAAAAATCACCTCTACATACTAGTATGGAAGAAAGATGAATAAATATACAAAATATTAATGTTCTTTTAAAAATATATATGTTACATCTTTATTTTTTATTGCATACTTTTTTATAATGTTTACAATATTCCTTAATAGTACAAACATCACATTTTGGATTTCTAGCAATACAAGTATTTCTACCATGCCAGACAAACAAGTGATTAATATCTTTTAAATATTCTTTTGGAAAAATTCTAATTAAATCTTGTTCTATTTTTTCAGGTTCTTTTTCATTAGATAAACCAATTAAATTAGAAATTCTTTTTGCATGGGTATCAACAGCAACACCTTCTGCCATTCCAAAAACTTCTAGTAATACAACATTAGCTGTTTTTCTACCAACACCTGCTAAACTCATTAAATCCTCCATATTATTCGGTACTTGTCCATTAAATTTTTCTAATACTTGATTTGCACATAATTTAATATTTTTTGCTTTATTCTTAAAAAAGCCACAAGGGTGGATAAAATCTTCCAGTTCTTTTATATCTATATTTGCAAAATCTTCTACTGTTTTACATCTTTTAAAAAGGGCAGGTGTTGTTTTATTGACTCTTTCATCAGTACATTGTGCAGAAAGAATAACAGCAACAACTGCTTGAAAAGGTGTTTCAAAATCTAAGCTACAAGTAGCATCTGGATATGTTCGTTTTAAAATTTCTACCATTTTTACAGCATCTTTTTTATTCATATATAATCCCTTCTTATAATCAATACAATTGTTTCTTTTTCTAAATTCACTATATATTTTAAAGAAAAATTAAGGAAAAGTCAATTGATAAAGTAAAAGGCAATGATTTATTAGTAAGATTAATCACAAAACCTAGCTTGAGTTATAGTGAGTTTTTTAGAGTTACCATAAATGTAACACAAAAAAAATAAGTGAATATAATATACAAAAGAGAATGGAGGTAATGAGCATGTTAAAATTGTTTAAAAAGACATTAGCAATTTGTTTAATAGGTTTAGGATTAGGCATATTATTAGTTTTATTACTTCCAGTGACTGGGTGGCTATTTATGATAGGAGTAGTGGTGGTATGCGTTGGATTTATGTGGCTAGCATGCTAATATAAAAGGAGGGATACATAGATGACGATTGTAGTTAAAAAAGTTCCAAAATTTTTGAGAGGTTTTGTAAAATTAATATTTGGAATAAAAGATAAGAATTAGGAAAGAAAAAATAAAAAAGTAGAGTTCAAAAACGATTAATTGAACTCTACTTTAAACATGTATCAAAAAAAGAGCTTATGCTCTCTTTACTTTTCCATCTCTTAAACATTTAGCACATACATAAATTCTTTTTGTTTCACCATTTTCTGTAACTTTAACACTTCTTAAATTTGGTTTCCAAGTACGTGGTGATCTTTTACTAATGTGAGAACGTGTAATGCTAAGTTTATTTCCATGATTAACTGATTTTTCACATATTGCACATTTAGCCATTCTTGATTGCACCTCCTAATTTTTAAAATAAACTGACTATTAACAAGTTTAACACAAAAGTATGAAAAAAACAAGTATTTTTTTAAAAAATATTTAAAAATCCTTGCAAATTAGGAAAAATGTGGTATAATAATTAAGCTTATGTGAATAAAGAAAGGATTGAATAAGGTTGAAAAATAATTACAATTTTGGCGTCGTCAAACTTCATTTGAAATTTAATCAACGTACAATCAGTACGCCTCATAAATTTCAAACTTGTTTTCCTAGCCAAAATTTAATTCTTTTCCAACCAGATTTAGGACTTAAGAAAGGAATGTGAAAAAATGGAATGTAAAGTAGAAAAAACAAAAAACGCAAATGAAGTAAAATTAAATGTAACAATAGAAGCTGAAAAATTTGATGAGGCTATTAAAAAAGTATATTTTAAAAGTGCAAAATATTTTAATATTCCTGGATTTAGAAAAGGAAAAGCACCAATGAATATTGTTGAAAAATATTATGGAAAAGAAATATTCTATGAAGATGCTTTTAATGAAGTTGTTCCAGAAGAACTAGAAAAAGCAGTAGAAGACAACAAATTACAAGTTGTTAGTAGACCAGATATAGAAGTAACACAAATTGGAAAAGGACAAGATTTAATTTTTACAGCTGTATTTCAAACAAAACCAGAAGCAGAACTTGGAAAATATAAAGGTGTAGAAATTAAAAAAATAGAATATAAAGTAACAGACGAAGATATAGAACATGAATTAGGACATATGCAAGAACATAACTCAAGATTAATATCAGTAGAAGACAGACCAGTAGAAAAAGGAGATATTGCAAATATTAATTTTGAAGGATTTGTAGATGGTGTTGCTTTTGAAGGTGGAAAAGCAGAAAACCATGACTTAGAAATTGGAAGCAATACATTTATACCAGGATTTGAAGATCAAATTATTGGAATGAAAATTGATGAAGAAAAAGATATCAAAGTAAAATTCCCAGATGAATATTTTTCAAAAGATTTAGCTGGAAAAGATGCTACATTCAAAGTAAAAGTAAATGAAATCAAGAAAAAAGAATTACCAACATTAGATGATGAATTTGCAAAAGATGTTAGTGAATTCGATACATTAAAAGAATTAAAAGAAAGTATTAAAGAAAAACAACAAAAACAAAATGATGAAAGAGCAAAATATGAAACACAAGATGCTGTTATGAAAGCAGTATGTGAAAATGTAACAGTAGATATTCCATCAGGAATGATTGAAACAGAAACAGAAAATATGATAAAAGATATGGAACAAAGATTAGCATATCAAGGATTAAAATTAGACCAATATCTTCAAATGATGGGAAAAACAAGAGAAGAAATGCAAAAAGAATATGAGCCTCAAGCAAC
>CALXXJ010000049.1 GCA_944392665.1 uncultured Clostridia bacterium
TTAGACATAATCCATTCCTCCCAATGGAAATTATATTATAAAAAAGCAAAATATACAAGTATTTCTGGGATAAAACAAGAAAATATTCGAAAAATTTACATAATTTTGCAATAAAACTGTAAAAAAGCTACATATATACAAATTTCAAGAATTGTGGTATAATCGTTATAGTGTTTATTTTTAAGGATGTAAAAAAGGGAGAGAATTATGAAAATAAAGAATACTATAAAAGAATTTCAAGGAAAAACAATTGATAAAACAAAAAGGTTTAAAAGACAAATTGAATTAAAAAGATTAGAAAAATATGCAAATGAAATTGATATGGTATTAACCTTATATAACAAGAAAAGTTGCGACGAAACCATGATGGTAAAAGGGCTTAGAAAATCATCAGGGGAAACTACTGTTAGAAAAACACATCAAGAAGATGTAGAAAAAATCACCAAGGAGATTGCTAAAAAATTAGGGTTAAATGAACAAATTGTAGGAATTATGGCAAAACACCATGATATTGGACATACTTTTTTAGGACATAGTGGAGAATGGTGGATATCTAATATTCAAGAAGATGATGGATTAGGAATGGTATGTCATAATGCAGTAGGTGCAAGGGAACTTGTTTTTACAGACCATATATATGAGCAAATTATAGATAAAATAAAAGTGCATAATCCAGAAATTGGGCCTAAAGAATTAGGAAAAATAAGAGAATCTTTATGGCTTATTATGGATGGGATTAATACACATAATGGAGAAACTCCAGAAAAAGAATACATACCAAATGTCAGAAAAACAGAAAAAGATTTTGAATCAGAAATGTTAAAATGCTATGGTATAAAAGGATATGATAGAACCATTAAACCAGCAACGGCAGAGGCGTCTTTAATGAGATTAGCAGACCAAATTTCATACATTCCGCTAGATATGGTAGATGGACTAAGAGAAGGATTAGTAAGAGATAAAGACGGAAATATTGTAGATACATTAGATGAAGACTATATTCAAGTATTAACAGCTTTAGGAATCGACAAAGCAGAAATTGATATAGCCAATAAAGAAAAATCATATTCAAAAATAGCAGAAAGATTAAAAGAAATTTTTGTAAATGACGTTATAGCTAATAGTACAAAAGGAAAAATTACCATGTCTCCAAGAGTAATGACTTTAATGAATGAATTAAGAAATTTAAATAATCAAAAAGCAGTAAATAATGTTATACTAAAAGAGGATCAAGAGACCTATCCATTAGCAATTCGTGAGTTAAGAGATAAATATGCAAAAATCTTTTTAGAAGAAAGTTTGGATGAAAAAATTAAGCAAAGAAGTGAAAAAGGTATTCAGAATCAAAGAGAAAGAGTTTTAGCAACAACATTAAGGACTTCAGAAGAAATGGCATTAGAAGATGAGGATGAAGCAGTAGCATCAGCAGAATATAGTGAAAATGATGAAAAATTTATCAGATATATATTAAAATCAGATACAAGAGATTTGCAATTTACAAAAAGAAGTGCCCAAATAGCATTAAGGGAATCTATTGGAGAAGAATTAGATATTGCAAGAGATCATGTATTAAATCAAAAAGTATATCAAGATAAAGAAGAACTAGGATTAGATTACACAAAGAAAAATGCAAGAATAAAGTCTTATATATCTCGTTACATGAGGAAGTTAAATGAGGGCGAAATGGTTGGATATAGTGAAGAAACTAGACAGACAGAAATAGAAACAATATATAAAGGTGTACTTTCAGGTAAATTACCTAAATACTATGAAGATATGAAAGTAAGAGTTGCAAAATTGATGGCTGGAAAATATATTGCTTCTTTAAATGATTCCGAATTCTTACGATTATTAGAACAAGAAGAATTCGTTTCACAAGAACAAGTAGAATCTTTAACAAGAAAGTATAAAGATATTGAAAATTTACAAGATGAAGTATATATACAAGATAACTGGAAGAGTATAGCAAAAGCTCAAGAAAAGAGTACAGAAATACAAGGAGAGGTAAAATAATAGATATTTATGAATATTTTAATAACTATTAATAAAAAATATGTAAAACAAGTAAATATATTATTAAATTCTATTCAGTATTCTAATACAAAAGAAAATTTTGACATATATGTATTACATAGAGACTTAGAAGAATCTGATTTGAAGATAATCTACAATAATTTGGATTTAAAACGATTTCAAATTCATTTAATAAAAATAACAGAAAATGAAATTCATAAATTTCCAGTATATGAAAAACGATATCCTGTAGAAATTTATTTTAGAATTTTTGCTGGTAAATATTTGCCACAAGATTTAGAAAGAATTCTTTACTTAGATGCAGATACCATTGTCATAAATCCGCTAAAGGAATTATATGAAACAGATTTTGAGGGCAACTATTATGTTGCAGCAACACATGTTAAAAAGGTATTACATAAACTAAATGAAATCCGATTAAATATAAAAGAAGATGAGCCATATATTAATACAGGTGTCCTTTTAATGAATTTAAAAGCTTTGAGAAATATTCATATAGAAAAAGAAGTAAAAGAATTTATTGAAAGGAATGAAAAGAAATTATTATTACCAGACCAAGATATTATTGTATCAATTTATGGAGATAAAATTAAATTAGTCGATAGCTTAAAATATAATTTAGGGGAAAGAACAGTAAATACATATAATATCAATCATCCACAAAATCCAATAGGATTAAGATGGATTTATAGAAATACAGTTATTATACATTATTTTGGTAGAAACAAGCCATGGAATAAGCAATATATAGGAAGACTAGATTGTTTTTATCGTAAAGTAGAAAAATTAATAAGAAAAAATGCAAAAGAAAAGGTACTCATATTATCTTGTGGAACAGGAGGAGGACATAACTCAGCAGCTAAAGCCATCCAAGAAAATCTAATTAGTAAAGGAATCGATACAGATTTTATTGAATATTTAGATATTGTGAATCAAAGGGTTAGGAATAATGTGAATAAACTATATATTCATTCTACAAGAGAAAATGGAAAAGTATTTAAAGTGGTATATGAACTTGGTGAAATCTATCAAAAAACCAATTTGAAATCACCAGTATATGCTTTGAACTTTTTAAACAAAAAAAGATTATATAAATACATTATAGATAATAATTATAAATATATTATTACAACACATTTATTTGCCGCACAATCATTAACAGCTATCAAAAAAGAGCATCATATAAAATTTATGGCGGTGGCAACAGATTATGTATGTATTCCATTTTGGGAAGAAACCAATCCAGACTATTTTGTCATACCAAGTGAAGATTTGAAAGAAGATTTTAAAAACAAAGGAATACCAGAAAAGAAATTATTACCTTTAGGAATTCCAACTGCAAAAACATATAGACAACTATATAGCAAAAAAGATTATAAGGAAAAATTAAAGTTTGATGTTAATGAAAAATATGTGTTAATTTTAACAGGTAGTATGGGATTTGGAAATATAACAGATATGATTAAAAAATTACAGAAAGAAATAAAACAGGTATATTTTGTTATTTCCTGTGGGAATAATGAAGAATTATTTAAGACATTGGAAAAAGAATATAAAAACACAAAAAATATAGTGATATTACCATTTACGGATAAAATCAGTGATTATATGAAAGCAAGTGATATCATTCTTAGTAAGCCTGGTGGATTAACAACAACTGAAATTGCAACCTTACGAAAACCGTTTATTCATACAATGCCAATACCAGGATGTGAAAACTATAATGCAAACTTTTTCGATAAAAGAAAAATGGCAATAAAATGTGATACAATAGAAGAGGTAGTAGAAAATACCAAAAAACTTTTAAAAGATGAAACATTACAAAATGAAATGATTGAAAACCAAGAAAAATATATTAGAAAAGATACATGTGATAAAATAACAGATATTGTCATAAGTGAAATGCAGAAAAAATAAAGAACTTGTCGACACAAAAAACAGCATAGTAATTTTTTATGTAATCTTATGATAAGGGAAAAGGAAAGGGATGAAAATGAAAGGTGTTATGGAAAATGTAGAGGACATAAAAGAGTTAGAAAATTTAGAACAAGATGAAAATGTCAATATTATTAACTTATGGACTCCATGTGAATTTAACATTGATGAGAATTATGAATATGTACCAAAAGAAGATTCCATATTTTCTATATGTTCTGACTTTATATATTATGGTGTTGCTTATCCGATATTAAGAATTCTTACCAAAATCATTTATGATTTTAAAATTGAGGGACAAGAAAATATAGAAAATTTAGAAGATGGTGCCATTAGTGTATCAAACCATGTACTATTTCTAGATTGTGCAATGATAGGTTTAGCTTTTAAAGATAAAAAAATCTATTACACAACACAAGAGGAAAGTTTTAAAATCCCTTTTGTTAGAAAATTAATAAAGTTACTAAGAGCAATTCCAATACCAAAAGGTATAGAAAACAAAAAGTATTTTATAAAAGCAATTAGTAATTTATTAAGAGAAAAAAGTATTGTACATGTTTATCCAGAAGCATCATTATGGCCATATTGTCAAAAAATACGAAATTTTAAAAATGGTGCATTTGATATGGCAGTTAGAAACCAAGTTCCTGTTGTGCCTTGTGTATTTACTTTTAGAGAACCAACTGGGATTAGAAAATTATTTAAGAGAAAAAAAGATGTGACATTAAAGATATTAAAACCAGTTTATTCTGATGGTGATAAATATATAAGACAACAAATGGAAGAGTTAAAAGAAAGAGTAACTTTTGAGATGAAGGAAGCAATAGCGAAAGAAGAACAATTATAGAGATAATAGTGAATACTTTGCAAATTTTGAAAGTGACATATCTTTCAGTAGAATATAGATAGAAAATAGTAATTTAAAGTTGATATAAATAGTATAAACTTTAACAATAAAAATTTTGTAAAAATGGAGGAATAGAGATGGAAAGAGAAGATGCAATGCAATTATTAAAAAAATATAATAAGGAGGAATTCCATTTAAGACATGCTTTAACAGTAGAAAGTGTAATGAGATATTTTGCCAAAGAAAATGGATATGATGAAGAATTTTGGGGAATAGCAGGATTATTACATGATGTTGATTTTGAACAATATCCAGAAGAACATTGTAAAAAAGCACCAGAATTATTAAAAGAAATCAATGCAGATGAAGAACTTGTTCATGCTGTTTGCAGTCATGGATATGGTATTTGTTCAGATGTAAAACCAGAACAAGAAATGGAAAAAATCTTATTTGCAACAGATGAATTAACAGGAATTATCTGGGCTGCTGCAAAAATGAGACCATCTAAAAGTACAAAGGATATGGAACTTTCAAGCTTAAAGAAAAAGTTTAAAGATAAAAAATTTGCAGCTGGTTGTTCAAGAGATATTATCAGAACAGGTGCAGAACAATTAGGCTGGGAATTAGACACTTTATTAGATAAAACATTACAAGCAATGAAAGCATCTGAAGATGAAATAGAAGAAAAAGTAAAGACAGAAATTGTATAAAAGATTGACAGTATATATTTATTTAATTGAATTAGTGATTGAAAAATATAGTAATAGCAAGATACAAAATAAAATTAGCCTATGAGGAGTCAAAATGGAAATACCGGTAAAAAAGAATCAAGAATATATTGTAGATATTATAGATAATGGATTTGAAGGAGAAGGTATCGCCAAGATTGATAATTTTACCATATTTATTCCGAATAGTATCAAAGGAGAAAAAGTAAAAGTATTAATTGTGAAGGTGTTATCTTCTCATGCTTTTGGAAAAGTAATAGAAATCTTAAAAAAAGCGGACAGTCGAATAGAAAGTGATTGTCATACATATAAAAGATGTGGAGGTTGTAATTTAAGACATATTCAATATTCTGAAACGCTAAACATGAAAAGAAATGCTGTTCAAAGTTTAGTCAATAAAACATTAGAGCCAAAGATTGAAGTAGAAGAAACTTTAGGAATGGAACATCCATATCATTATAGAAATAAAGCACAATATCCAGTAGGCATAGATAAAGAAGGAAAGCCAGTCATTGGTGTTTTTGCTAATCGAACACATGAAATTATACCAATAGAAAATTGTCTAATTCAAGATGAAAAAACAGAAGAGATTGCAAAATATATTGTAAATTATATTACAGAAAATCATATCTCTATATATAATGAAAAGACTGGAAAAGGATTGGTGAGACATATTGTTACCAAAATAGGAAAAAGAACTGGCGAAATTATGGTCATTCTTGTTATCAATGGAAAAGAATTTCCAAATGAGAAGAAATTCGCAGAAATACTAATAAGCAAATTTCCAAATATTAAAACAATTGTTAAAAATATAAATGAGAAAAATACAAATGTGATATTAGGAGAGAAAAATATAACGATATATGGAGAGGGATATATAACAGACAAATTGGGAGAATTAACATTTAAAATTTCACCATTATCTTTTTATCAAGTAAATCCAATTCAAGCTGAAAGGCTATATATGATAGGTGTTCAATCAGCGAATATCACAAAAGAAGATACTGTCTTTGATTTATATTGTGGAATTGGAACGATTTCTTTATTTATGGCAAAATATGCGAAAAAAGTATATGGGATTGAAATTGTAAAACAAGCGGTAGAAGATGCCATAGAGAATACAAAATTAAATGATATCCATAATACAGAATTTATTGCAGGAGATGTGGAAGAGGTATTAGATGATTTGATCAATAACAAGAAAATTATTCCAGATATTATTATGGTTGATCCTCCAAGAAGAGGTCTTGATAAGACAAGTATTCAAAATATATTGAAGATAAAACCGAAAAAGCTTGTCTATATTAGTTGTAATCCAGCAACTTTAGTAAGAGATTTAAAAGAGTTAGAGGAATGCTATGAGATTAATAGTATAAAACCTGTGGATATGTTTCCGTTTACAAGTCATGTGGAGTGCGTCGCGTTGATGGGTAGAAAAGATAATGAAAGCGAGTAATAGCAATGCTTTAAGGAATTTTAAAAAAACAAAAAAATAATGAAAAATTATATAAAAAAACCATTTATTTTTTATAAAATTTAAAATGGTAAATGGTTGAATGGTAAAAAATAAGTGGGCAATCCACCTTACATTAATAAAGTACAAATTGA
>CALXXJ010000050.1 GCA_944392665.1 uncultured Clostridia bacterium
TATAATTTTCCATTTCCATCCAGTACATAAATTAATTCTTTACTAATTGTATTAACGCAAAATCCATTTTCTGGGTACCTACCAGTTATAGTTGCTATTCCTAAATCCATATCCTTATCTTTAAATGAATATTCTAATGTTTTGCATTTATCACTATTAGCACCTTTAACTGCATTACTCTTTTTTATGAATTGCATTTAATCATCTTCCTTTCAAATTTCATATTATCATCGATGTATTCTTTATTCCTTTCCAGAATTTAATGCATTTTTAGCTGACTTATTTAACATTTTTTTCGCCATAGCACAAATGATTGGATTAGTTGCTGATACTGCTTCTATATTTTTCTTCTTTCCTAACACTTTTAAACAAGTATCTGTATAGTCAACTACCATATCTAATCCAGATACAAATGATGCCATATCAGAATTCAAAAATACCATAGGGCTTGCCATTTCTTCTGATGTTGCAAGTCTTCCTGCTAATCCTGCTTGTGCAATTAATCCTTCTTCACTTCCTACCATATTTTGAAATTCTTGTTTCATCCCTGTATCTGTTGATGCTGGCAATACATTGTTCATTCTTATCCCCATTTTTGCAAATTCTACTGATTGTTCACATATAAATTGAGATAAACACCTTTTAGAATACATATATGCAAATGTGGCAGGTGCAGATGAAGCCAATTTTTTCGTTACTTCTTGAACTTCTTCCCAATTTTTGCTATGTACGACTTTGTTTTGTTCTCTTTTGAATTTCTTCCATTCTAATCCTGCTGTAGAAGTACAAAAAACAATACTAGCCCCTTTTCCCATTCTATTTTTCAAGTAATTTAAAGTTATATACATATTTGCTGTATAGTTACAATCAAAAGTTGTTCTATAATCTGTTTTTGAACCAGAAAGTCCAGCAACTCCAAAAAATGAATCTATATGCTCTGGTATTTTCTTAAATACTTCATCTATTTCTTCTTTATTTGCTAAATTACATTGCACAAATTCTGTAATTCCTTCTACTTTACATTCATTCATATCAATTGCATAAACTTTTGCTCCTAAATCTACAAGCATTCTAGCTGTCGCTTCTCCCATTCCACTAGATGCTCCTGTTACAACACAAACTTTTCCTTGATATCCAAAATAATCTTTCATAATAATCCCTCTTCTTTCGTTTTATTTTTTATATTTTTATCTAGTAAATCTTTTTATTCTTTGTTTATTTTTAATATATATTATCATTCAATAAATCATATTGTCAATATTTATTCACTTCTATATTATCTCTCCCACTCTTCATCTTTTTCTATAGATTTTATTGGCTCTAAAATTTCTCCTTCTGTATCTGTAATGGGAATTGTATAAATTCCTAAATAATTTAACATGTTTTTTATTGTTTTTGCTACTTTTTGTCTGTCAAATCGACTTTCCATTCCTACCGTAATTGCAACAAATTTTGAAATATCAATAGAATCTTTTACTTGTCTTTCACCAGGTAAATGTTCATATTCTCCTTTTCTTAACATATCTTCTTCTAATTCTAATGCAATTCCTATTTTGTGTCTTACATATCTATAAAAAGCTGGGTCTGGATCCAAGTTAGAAAATTGTGAAAACTCACTTTCATCAAAGTTTTTCATACATACTGAAATATAGTCCTCTCCATTATACACAGGGGCTTTTTTATCATACATAATTCCTTTTTCTTCTAGAATTCTTCTTGAATAGATACCTTTTAATTTTATGATATCATTTAACTCTTTTAATCCTTCTTTAACCACTTCATCTTCTTCCCAAAATGGTATACCACCTGCTAATCCATGGAAATATTTATTTTCCAAATCAATTTTCATACTATAATTCTCCTCTTACTTGTATATCAATTATTTGATTTTCAAAATCATTGCATTTACTTTAAATCTATAAAATTTAATTTTTCAATGATATCTTTCCCTATAATTTCATTTGCTAATTCTACAAATTCATTAAATAACTCTATTTGTCCTCTATGATGAGCATCAATACCATACACTACATTTATATGATATTCTGATGCAATTTTCCAAAATTCTTTACATGGATATACTACTTTCCCCAATTTTTTTCTTTGTTCTTCTATTGGTTTATGATTTAATTTTCTGTTTTCATAATATGTTTTAGCGAATATATTATTTAAATTGATTTCTAATGGTACACCATATTTTTCAGCAGCTTGACAAATAAGGTGTGCAACTTTTGCTTCAATTTCTCCAAATTCTTTTCTCTTTAACATATAGATATCTGGATGTGCAATAATATCTGGAATCTCACATTTCATTGCTTGTTCTATATATTCTGCATGTCTTAATAATTCTTTATCTGAAAAATCATGTTTTCCATGTATTTTTAATTCTTGATTATCATCATAAACAAAATGCTGTCCTAAAACCAATTTGTCTGTTTCAGCTTTTAACTCTTTTAAGTTTTCTTCCTCTCCTGGTAAATATTCCACTTCATATCCACTTTGTATTTCAATTTGTCCAGCATATTTTTCTTTTAATTTTTGTATACTTTCTAAATATTCTTTTCTTTGGCTATATTCCATACGCATATCTTCTCTTTTGTCTATTTTGTTTTTTTCTGGACAATGATCTGTAAAAGCCATTCTTTTAAATCCCATTTTGATATATGCTTCTACATATTCCTCATCTGTCATATCTAAATCTGCATGGCCACATCTATATGTGTGTGAATGATAATTAAATTCTTGCATTATTTTTCCTCCTTTACATTTCATACATTTTTATTTCACAATTTTTTTGCCCACCTGCTTTTTCTAGGATTGCTTCAATTTTTCAAATAAATCTTCATATATTTTATCTGCATTTAAATACATTACCATATAAATTTTTCTATCATTCTCATAAAAATGATAACTTAAATCTTCATTAATATCTGGACAATTAATTTCTTTTTCTTCAAACCATTGTTTATTAATTAAATAAGCTATAACACTAATATCCCAAATCACTCTTCTTGTTTGTATTCCTAGCGCTTCATTATTATAAAATCTACTACATAAATAATCACATAGTTCATTTTTTCCTTTTAAATAATGTTGTAGTTCAAAAATTGAAGTTTTTAAATTTGATACAACACCATTACATGGAATAATGGTTAACTTTACTTTTGAAGCAAATATTTCTTTCACTGCTTGCACATCTTGTCTAAAATTAAATTCATAATTATTTTCATATGTAGGACTATTTCCCCCAAGCCAAATAATTTCAATCTTATCAATAATATCTGGTGCTTTTTTTATAGCTAATGCAACATTAGTAATTGCTCCAATTGCCATAATATATGTTTTCTCATTTTTATTTGCTATTTCGATAATTTTTTCTACTGCATCATTTGTTTCATTATATCCGTTTTCTAAATAATCTGTCGCTCCTTTAAATACTTTTCCTTCTGCATTAAAATTAAGCCATTTCGCTATTTTTAATACTTCTTGATAACTTTTTTCTAGACCTTCTTCTATGCTAATATCATTATCCCAATGATATGGTGCAATCGTAATGGCCTCTATATGAAATCTATCTTGTGATTTTATCATATAGCTTACTGCAAATTGATCATCCCATGTGTTATATGTATCTGTATCTAAAATCACGTTTATTTTTTCTACTTTATCTTCTTTTTTATATAATGGAAATAACTTTTCATATATTTCTTTCCAATTCTTAACTCGCTCAAATCTAGTTTCCTGCTTATTGTATCTTGTAGTCATTTGTAGACATTTCACACCATGATTTTCAATATCTTCACAATGATTACTTGAATCTTCAATCATCATATCAATATGATTTTCCTTACATACTTCACCTTTTCCATGTCTGTTAGTAAGTATCAATTTATCATAATAAATCTCATACTTCGCCAGCCAATTTTTTGTCATTTCTAACGGATTTATATATTCTCCATTATCTCTTGCAGATATAATATATATTTCATTTCCATCTTGTTTTAATTTGTCGATGACTTTTTTGGCATTTTCCAGTGGTTTTAAATTTGTAGCAATTCTTTGGATATTGGTATGATAAAATTTATCACTTTCCTCTTGTGTCCAATCAAACATGCCTATGGTTATATATATTGGATTTTCATTTATAATTCCTGTATTTCTTAATTCTTTGTCATGTTTCAAATATTCTTTTAATAATTCATCATCAAAATTGGATATACAATTATCTATATCAATTCCTATTCTCATACAGTTTCCCTTCTATTATTATATGTTTTCATTTTTTATTTCAAATGTTCGTATTTCACAATTATGCAAATTTAAATCTTCTAATATTCCTTCTTTATTTGGTCCATTAAAATATCCATTAATGGCTCTTGTCACGCCTCCATGTGTAACAATTAAGATGTTTTTTTCTGTATAATCTTCTTTTAATTCATCTATCAAATTCCATACTCTATTACATAAATCCTGTATGGTTTCTACACCTTTATATTGTTTATTTAGTTTATAATTGTCTAATATTTCTGAATACCAATTTTCATCTTGAATTTCTTCTCTTGTTTTTCCTTCAAATTCTCCAAAACATCTTTCTTCTAATGCTTCTTTGAATATAATAGGTACATTTTTTGCTTCATTAATAATTTCTGCTGTTTTTCTAGCTCTCTTTAATGTAGAAGATACAATCATGTCTATTGGATAATCTTTTAGAATTCTTTTTGCTTCTTCTGCTTGTTTTATTCCCTCTTCATTTAATTCGATATCTGTCTTTCCCTGAATTCTTCCTTCTTTATTCCAATTGGTTTGTCCATGTCTAATGATATAAAACTTCATATAAATCACCTTTCTTTTTTAATTCATTTCTTTTAATAATGGAATCACATCTGATAAAGATTCTAATTTTGCGTATACAAGATTTTCTATTTCTTTTGAAGGTTCTTCTAAATCTGGTATCATAATAGGTTTCATTCCTGCACCATGTATAGATAAAACACCATTTGCTGTATCTTCAACTCCTATACATTCTTCTTTTGATAAATTTAATTGTTCTAGGCATTTTGAGTAGATTTCTGGATCTGGTTTTCCCTTAGTTACTATATCTCCTCCTACTATTACATCAAAATAATCAAATACTCCAACTTTTTTCAAATATTTCTTTATCACTTCTAAATTAGAAGAACTTGCCACTGCCATTTTATAATTGTTATTTTTTAAAAATTCTAATAATTCTATAAGGCCCTTTTTGGTTTCTATTGGATGATTTTCAAAATACTTTTCAACATATTTTTCTCTTGTATCTAGTAGTTTTTCAACATCTAAGCCTTCAAACTTATTTCCTAATATTTCTTTTAAACGTGTATTGTTTGTTCCTCTTATTTGTGTTAAAGTTTGATCATCTATTTTTACATTTAAACTTTCACCTACATATTTTAATCCCTCTTCTTTTACATGTTCTGTATCTAACATTGTTCCATCCATATCAAATATAACTGCTTTTATCATTGAAATTACACTCCTTCTTTTTAATTATTTCATTTATCAGTCCTATTTTAACAATACTGTAATAAAAATTGCAATATTTCTTTAGAAAATTTATTTTCGTTCATTTTATACTCCTTTATTCTAATTCTATATTTTTCTGTCAATCACATTTTATCCCAATGCCACATCTAATATCATCATAATCACAAAACCAATTGCTACACCAATTGTTCCAATATTTGAATGTTCTCCTTCTTGTGATTCTGGAATCAATTCTTCTACAACAACATACATCATGGCCCCTGCTGCAAATGCTAACAAATATGGTAATATTGGTACAATTGCATTTGTTAATAATATGGTGATAATAGCTGCAATTGGTTCAACAATTCCAGATAATGTTCCATACACAAATGCTTTTAACTTAGACACACCTTGAGTTCTTAATGGCATAAATATAATAGCACCTTCTGGAAAATTTTGAATTGCTATACCAATTGCTAAACTAACCGCACCAGCTAAGCTAATTCCTACATTTCCTATCATAGCCCCTGCTAATGTTACTCCCATAGCCATTCCTTCTGGAATATTATGAAGTGTTACAGCAAAAACAAGCATAGTGGATTCTTTTATTTTTGCCTTAATTCCTTCTGGCTTATCTGTATGTAAATGCAAATGTGGTATGATACTATCTAGAATCAATAAGAAACCAATTCCTAATAAAAATCCAATAACTGCTGGCAACCATGAAATTTCATGTTGCTCTGTTGCCATTTCCATAGATGGCATAAGTAATGACCAAATAGAAGCTGCCATCATAACACCTGCTGCAAATCCAATTAATAATTTTTCTACTGTTTTATGAATGGATTTTTTCATAAAAAATACCATTGCTGAACCTAAAAGTGTTCCCAAAAATGGTATCATTAATATTATAATCATATCTATACTCATACATTTCTCCCTTCTTTTGTATATTTTATTTCAGCATAGTTGTATCATATTTTTATAAATTTGTATAGTCTGAATCTTATGTATTACTTTTATATTAGGAAATAATAGATATATCAATATTTTAAAAAATTCGAATGCGACCGGAATTGTTTTATAAATTCTTAAGTCAAAACCATAAAGGGTCCTGTTTCCGGGTATTGTTATGGTTTTGACTTTAGAATTTGTTAAACAGAGATGAAGGGTAGCCGAGAATTTTTAAAAATATTGATATATCTATTATTTCCTACCTTTAACTAGTAACAAAAAATGTACATAAAATCCAAAAATTCTATGTACATTTATCATAACCTTTTTATTTTATATTATTCTTTTTTTATTGTTTAGATCTATATGTCATAATATTACTTACTGCTTCTGGTCTAACTGGTGACATTAATATTTTTCCTGTTCCTCTATATACATTAACAAATCCTTCTCCAGCAACAGCTGAGCCTAATAAACTTCTTGTAGATTTTTCTACTGTAAAATCTAATGAACTAGACCATGCAATTGCCATATTTCCATCTATTTTTATTTGATCATTTTGTAATTCTACTTCAATTAATTCTTCTCTTGGGACTGGACTTTCTAAAACTGCAATTCCTTGTCCTGATAATGTTAAGTTGAATAATCCTTCTCCACCTAATACTGCAGA
>CALXXJ010000051.1 GCA_944392665.1 uncultured Clostridia bacterium
GTAGTGATACAGGAGGATCTATCAGAGAACCAGCAAGTTTTTGTGGTGTTGTAGGATTAAAACCAACTTATGGATTGATATCAAGATATGGATTAGTTGCCTTTGCTTCATCATTAGATCAAATTGGTCCAATTACAAAAGACGTTAGAGATGCGGCTATATTATTGAATATCATTGCAGGTCATGATAAAAAAGACACAACATCAGTAGATATAGAGAAAAAAGATTATACAGCATGTTTAAAAGGTGATGTAAAAGGATTAAAAATTGGTGTTCCAAAAGAATTTTATGCAGAAGGAATTAATGAAGAAGTAAAAGAAAAATTATATGAAGCAATTGATAGATATAAAAAATTAGGAGCAGAAATCGAAGAATTTTCATTAGATATTGCAAAATATTCTTTAGCATCATATTACATTATTGCCTGTGCTGAAGCTAGTTCAAATTTAGGAAGATTTGATGGAATTAGATATACTTATAGAACAGGAGAATTTAAAAACTTAAAAGAATTATATAAAAAATCAAGAAGTGAAGGATTTGGACCAGAGGTTAAAAGAAGAATCATTCTTGGAACTTATGTGTTATCATCAGGATATTATGATGCGTATTACAAAAAAGCGCAACAAGTACGTACATTAGTTATGAATGAATTTAATAAAGCTTTTGAAAAATATGATGTGATTTTAGTACCAACATCACCAACAGTCGCATTTGATATTGGTTCTAAATCAAACAATCCATTGGAAATGTATTTAGCAGATATTTGCACAGTTTCAGTAAATATTGCAGGACTTCCAGGTATTTCTATTCCATGTGGCGTTGATAAAGAAGGTATGCCAGTAGGAATGCAATTAATCGGAAATAAATTCTGTGAAGACACCATTTTAAATGCAGCTTATACATTTGAGCAAGATTTGAAATTTAGAGAAAATCATAAACCAGAATTTAAAAGAGAACAATAGTGGGCTTTCTAAAATATTTTTTCCGTTTATTGCAGTTTAAAGCCCACGTCATTGTTCGGCGCCAAATTTTACGTTAGTAAAATTTGTGTGCAATCGTTAGAGCGAAGCGACGTTCTTGTATAGGAAAAATTTGATTTTTCCTATACAAGAAGAAAAGCGTGCGTTAGAGAAAGCAAGCTTTTGGCGCACAGATGTGAAGACTGCTTGCGCAGTACTTCACGAATATAAGAAGAGGAGGAAGATAAATGTCTAGAGAAGGTTATGAAGTAATTATAGGACTAGAAGTGCATGCAGAACTTTCTACAAAAACAAAAATATTTTGTTCATGTCCAACAAAATTTGGAGCAGCGCCTAATACACAAACTTGTCCAATCTGTATGGCAATGCCAGGAACATTACCAGTATTAAATGAAAAAGTAGTAGAATATGCTGTAAAAGCAGGATTAGCAACTAATTGTGAAATATCTAGAAATAGTAAAAATGATAGAAAAAACTATTTCTATCCAGATTTACCAAAAGCATATCAAATTTCACAATATGATCAACCATTATGTGAGCATGGGGATGTAGAAATTGATACAAAAGAAGGAAAGAAAAAAATTAGATTAACTAGAATTCATATAGAGGAAGATGCAGGTAAATTAAATCATGATGAATTTGCAGGAGGAAGCTTAGTAGATTTAAACAGAGCAGGAGTACCGCTAATTGAAATTGTTTCAGAACCAGATTTAAGAAGTAGTGAGGAAGTAGAAGAATATTTAAAAAGACTAAAATCTATATTAGAATATATTGAAGTTTCTGACTGTAAAATGCAAGAAGGTTCTTTCAGAGCAGATGTCAATGTATCTGTTAGAAAAAAAGGAGATTCAAAACTAGGAACACGTACAGAAATGAAAAATATGAACTCTTTTAGAAGTATCACAAGAGCGATTGAATATGAAGTAGATAGACAAATTGATGTGATTGAAGATGGAGGAGAAGTAGAGCAAGAAACATTAAGATGGGATGATGTATCAGGGAAAACATTCCCTATGAGAGATAAAGAAGATGCACAAGATTACAGATACTTCCCAGACCCAGACTTAGTAGCCATTAAATTATCTGAAGAATATATTGAAAATATTAAAAAATCACTACCAGAATTACCAGAAAGCAGAAAAGAAAGATATCTAAAAGAATATGGATTATCAGAAAAAGATGCTAATATCATTACAGCGTCAAAATACCTATCAGATTTATTTGAAGGTGCTATCAAAGTATGTAATAATGCAAAAGCAGTTAACAACTGGATAATATCTGATATATCAAGAATCTTAAATGAAACAGAAATGGAACCAATTGAAATTCCATTTGATAGTAATCAATTAGGAAAATTAGTAATCTTAATTGATAAAGGAACGATTAGCTCAAGTATTGGCAAAAAGGTATTAGAGGAATTATTTGAAAATCCTAGAGATCCGGAAGAAATTATAAAAGAAAAAGGATGGATTCAAATATCAGATGAAGGTGCAATAAAAGAAGTCGTATTAAAAGTATTAGAAGCAAATCCACAATCAGTAGCAGATTATAAAGGCGGAAAAGATAAAGCCTTAGGTTTCTTAGTTGGACAAGCTATGAAAGAAACAAAAGGAAAAGCAAATCCACAGATGTTAAATAAAATGTTCTTAGAAGAATTGAAACGTTAGGGACGTGCCAAATCGTTCAAATTTTGAACGATTTGACCTGTCCCCAATGTTCAAAAATTGAACATTGGGGACATACCTATCATATAAACAATCAGGTGGGAATAGACAATATTTATTGCTCCGTTTTCAGAGATAAAACCAATTCAAATAGGAAAGATTTTGAATAGACAAAATCAAGAAATGAAATAAAGTTTAATAAAGACGAAGTTTGTGATAATGATTTTGAAACACAAAACTTCGTCTTTTATAGTATATTGAAAATTTAGCATAAAATTGTTTCTATTAGAGTTGATAAATTTTTAGACCTGTCCCTTTTGGACGAAAAATGTCCAATTTAACACGTCCCTAATGAACAAATTTTAGCAAACTAATTGCAAAAAATACAAACTTGTGATATAAAAGATACAAGTATATTTATATGCATTTTGTATGAAAACAAAAAGAAAACGAGGTGAAAACATGATAAAGGCTTACGCAAAATCAGATATAGGTAAAGTAAGAGAGATTAATCAAGACTATTATTATATATCTAATTCTTTAGATGAAGTTCAACTATATATGCTAGCAGATGGGATGGGGGGATATAAAGGCGGAGAAATTGCAAGTAGTCTTGCCGTTCAATCAGCAAAAAGTTATATAGAAAATAATTTTAAAGAAATTCCAAAAGACAAAGATAGTATTATTCAATTAGTAGGAAGTAGTATGGAATATGCGAATATGGTAGTATATGAAAAATCAAAAGAAGATCCAGAATTAGAAGGAATGGGTACTACTTTAGAAGTATGTTTAATATATAATAATAGAGCCTTTATAGGTCATGTTGGAGATAGTAGAATATATAGAATTCGAAAAGAGTTTATGCGAAAATTAACACAAGATCACAGTTATGTGCAAAAATTAGTAAAGGATGGAACTATTACACAAGAACAAGCAGCACATCATCCTCAAAAAAATATGTTAATGAAGGCTTTAGGTTGCAATGCTTTTGTAGAACCAGATGTTATGATAAAGGGATTTTTAAAAGATGATATATTGATTATGAATTCAGATGGGTTAACAAATTTGGTATCACAAGAACAAATATTTCAATGGGCCAAAAAAGACATAGAACAAGCGCCAAAAGAATTGGTAAAATTAGCAAATGACAATGGAGGTTACGATAACATTACGGTTATAGTAATTAAAAATATATAAAAATCAAAAGCAATCTACATATTAAACATATTAAGGAGAGATAAATATGATTTTAGAAGGAAAAATATTAGGGAATAGATACGAAATTATCGAAAAAGTTGGTAACGGTGGTATGGCTACAGTTTATAAGGCAGAAGATAAAGTGTTAAAAAGAAATGTAGCTGTAAAAGTTTTAAAAGATGAATTTACAACAGATGAAGAATTCATTAAAAGATTTGAAATAGAGGCACAATCAGCTGCAAGACTTACCCATCCAAATATTGTATCTATTTATGATGTCGGTTCAGAGGATAATCTATATTATATCGTCATGGAATTGATAAGAGGAAAGACTCTTAAGGAAATTATTGTAGAAGAAAGAGGACCACTTCCATGGAAATGGTCAGTAAATGTAGCAATTCAAATTGCTTCAGCATTAGAAATGGCACATAAAAATAATATTATTCATAGAGATATTAAGCCACATAATATCATTATAACAGAAGATGGTATAGCAAAAGTTACAGATTTTGGAATTGCAAAAGCAGTTTCTAATTCTACTATTACAGCTTTTGGAACAACTATTGGCTCAGTACATTATTTTTCACCAGAACATGCAAGAGGTGGATTTACAGATGCCAAATCAGATTTATATTCTTTAGGTGTCGTTATGTATGAAATGGTAACGGGAAGAGTGCCATTTGATGCAGATACACCAGTTTCTGTTGCATTAAAACATATGCAAGAAGAACCAGAAGAACCAATAGAATTAAATCCAAATTTACCATCAGCAGTAAATAGAATTATTATGAAGGCATTAAAAAAGGATACTACTTTAAGATATCAATCTGCAACAGATATGTTGGCAGATTTAAGGCAAGCTTTAAAAAATCCAAATGGCGATTTTGTGGAAGATAAAAATTATGATGCAACAGCAAAAACTCAAAAAATTAATACAGACCTATATGGAAATGTAGTGGAAGATGATAACCAGAAAAGAGGAAAGAAGAATAATAAATTTGTAGCATTTATAAAAAGACATAAGGTTTTCACTACACTTATTGGATTAATATTATTGTTTGCTATTAGT
This sequence comes from uncultured Clostridia bacterium, assembly GCA_944392665.1. Lineage (GTDB taxonomy): Bacteria > Bacillota > Clostridia > TANB77 > CAG-508 > CAG-269. The sequence goes on from CALXXJ010000051.1 coordinate 4,911, forward strand.
TTAGGAGGAACATTAGCATATTTAAATATAACTAATCCAGCTGAAGTAGAACTTCCAGAATTAGTGGGAATGTCTAAAGAAGAAGCACAAAAAACAGCAGAGGATTTAAAACTAGTATTTGAAGTATCGAGTGAAGAATATAATAAAGATGTTCCAGAAGGATATGTCATTTCTCAAGATCCTACATATATTGCAGATTATAATGTAAAAGAAGGAAGTACTGTAAAAGTAGTAATTAGCAAAGGACAAGAGAAAACAACAGTACCTAAAGTTGTAGGAATGACAAGACAAGAAGCAGTGGATGCTTTAGAAGAAGCAAACTTAAAGGCTGAAATTGTGGAAGAAACAAGTAGAACAGTAGAAGAAGGATATGTTATTTCTCAAGAAGTAGAAGCAGAGTCTGAAGCATATGCAGGAGATACGATTAAAATTCATGTAAGCACAGGAACTGGTATAAAACAAGTTACAGTTCAAAATGTTGTAGGGCAAACAGAAGCAGATGCAAAATCAACACTAGAAGGTCAAGGATTAAAAGTTACTGTTAATTATGCAGAAGCAACTTCTAATGATGGAAAAGTTACAGCACAAAGTGTGGCAGGGGGAACAACAGTCGATGAGGGAACAACCGTAACATTAACTGTTAATAAAGTAGCCGAAACAAAAAATGTATCTGTTATTATTAACTTAAAACAAATAACGGGAGGATATGCAGAGGATGAAGAAGAGGAAAATGTAACTAGAACTGTAAATATTAGTGTTAATGGAGAAACCAGAACAGGTGTTAATAAAAATGAAACAGCATATTCTGCTATATCATTATCAGGAAAAGATGGAGAATCTCTTGATATAACTGTAACTATTACAGATCCTAATACAGGAAGTCAAATTTATCGTTCAACAAAAACAGTTACATTAGGTTCACAAGATTCTGTGACATTTAATTAGAAATAGTTAATGCATTTTCTATATTTTAAATTTGATTATGAAGAAATGAAAATAATATATATTACTTATATAAAAAGTTCAATTAGTAATTGCTAATTGGGCTTTTTTCGTATATAATGTTAGAGAAGAGGTTCTAGAAAAATGTGCTTTACAAAGGGGAAAAATGATTTCAAAATAATTGGCACTAACTGGGATTAAAACAAACTTTACATAAAAATGTCCCAAACAGAAACGTCCCCAAAAGGACAAAATGGAGGAAATATGCAAGGATTAATTGTAGAAAATATATCTAATCTATATCAAGTAAAAGTAGAAAACGAAATTTATGAAACAACAGCAAGGGGAAAATTTAAGAAAGAAGAGATAACACCTGTTGTTGGAGATATGGTAGATATAACTGTTACAGATGAGAAAGAGAAAAAAGCAGTTATAGAGAAAATTTATGAGAGAAGAGTATATATAAAAAGACCAAAACTTGCCAATATAACGCAAATCATATTTGTTGTTTCTAGTAAAGATCCAAAACCAGATTTATTAATGTTAGACAAACAATTAGCTTTTGCAGAATTTGTGGGAGTGGATGCAATTATTGTATTAAATAAAACTGATTTGGACCAAAAGGAAGAATTTAGAAACATCAAACAAATATATAGTAAAATAGGGTATACAGTTATATTAACAGATGCCAAAAAAAGGCAAGGAATCGATAAGTTAAAAGATTTATTAAAAAATAATATAAATGCATTTTCAGGAAATTCCGGTGTTGGAAAATCCACCTTAATTAATGGAATATTTAACAGGGATGTTACACAAGAAGGAGAAATTAGTAAAAAAAATAAAAGAGGAAAAAATACCACAACAGCTATAAAATTATATGAAATAGATGAGAATACCTATATAGCAGACACACCTGGATTTTCAACATTTGATATATCAGAAATAGAAAGCAAGGAACTATATCATTATTTCAAAGAATTTGGACAATTTGAAGAAAATTGTGAATTTATAGGATGTACCCATATAAAAGAACAAAACTGTGGAATAAAAAAAGCAGTAGAAAATGGAGAGATTGATAATGCAAGATATGAAAGTTTTTGCAAAATATATCAAGAATTAAAAGAAAAGGAGGAAAGAAAATGGTAGAAGTTTCAACATCAATTCTTTCAGTAAAAAAAGGAGAGGAGTCAAAAACATTTTTT
>CALXXJ010000052.1 GCA_944392665.1 uncultured Clostridia bacterium
GTAGATGAAACGCAAATTCAATATATTAAAAGAGATGGTATGAAATTAAATTTTCATACCTCTTCTCGTGATTATGAGTCTTATAGTTCTTTTAATAAGATGCAAGATAAATTGCCTGATAATTTTGTAAGATGTCACAAATCCTATATTGTTAATTTAGACAATATCAAAAATGTGGATCCTGTTGCTTTAACTGTGTATTTTGATCATGATACATTTTGTAGTATTGGTCCTAAATATAAGAAAGAATTTATGGAGGTTGTAAAAAATCATGGAATTATTGAATAATATATGGAATGCGTTAACTACGCCTAATGAAACTTTGATAAATATTATCCTTTTGCCTAGCGCAATAATTGAAACCATATTAACTTTAATGGTTTTCACTACTGTTTTTAATTTAAAACCATCAACGAAACAAAATATTGCTTACATATTATCTTATAGTATTTTGACTTTTTTAACTGCTTATTTTATTCCATCTCCTTGGAATGTCTTTATTAATTATATAGGTATTTTTGTCCTTATATGTTTTATTTTTAAAACCTCTTTTCTACAAGGACTATTTGCTAGTTTAATTTCAACTCTATTAATTGCTTTAGTAGGAAGTTTAATCTTAAATCCATATTTCACAATACTTAATATTACTCTACAAGAAACTGCAACAATTCCTATATATAGAATTCTTTATTTATTCTTTATGTATTTCATTGTTTTCTGTATTATTATCTTATTGAAATTAAAGAAATATAAAATTGAATTCCCTGATTATACAATTGACAAAAGGAATAAAAAAGTTTTATTTATCAATCTATTGATAGGTTTTATAACTTTATTTATTCAATTCATAATTGCAATCTATTACACTGAAAACTTACCAATCATTATCACATTTCTAAGTTTTCTATCTTTGCTAGCATATTTTAGTGTAAGCATTTATAGTTTAACTAGAGTTATTAAATTAGCAGTCATGACACAAAAACTGCAAAATGCAGAAGAATATAATAAAACATTAAGTATTTTGCATGATAATGTTAGAGGTTTTAAACATGACTTTGATAATATTGTAACAACCATTGGTGGATATGTAAAAACAAATGATATGGAAGGATTAAAAAAATATTATGTACAACTTGAAGATGATTGTCAAAAAGTAAACAATTTATATGTTCTAAACCCTAAACTAATTAATAATCCTGGTGTATATAGTTTATTAACTACAAAATATCATGAAGCTGAAGAAAAAGGAATCAAAGTGAATATGTCACTTTTACTTGATTTGAGTAAATTAAATATGAAAATTTATGAATTTACCAGAGTTTTAGGTATTCTTTTAGATAATGCCATAGATGCAAGCAGTGAGTGCGAAGAAAAAATAATGAATATCATTTTTAGAGATGATGCCAAAAATCATAGGCAACTCATCATCGTAGAAAACACATATAAAGATAAAAATGTTGATACTGAAAAGATATTTAATAAAGGTTTTACTGGAAAAGAAAATCATACTGGATTAGGTTTATGGGAAGTCAGAAAAATTTTAAATAAAAGTAAAAATTTAAACTTGCATACTACCAAAAATAAAAAATATTTTTCTCAACAAATTGAAATATATTATTAATCCAAAAATAGATATGAATTTAGTGCTTCATATCTATTTTTTATTCAAAAAGAAAAACAGCTTTCAAAAGCTGTCTTATATTGGATTGTAAATATATAACTTTTTAAGTTATATATGGGATGGCAAAAATAATTTTTCGTCCTATCTTTGCCAAGAAATTAATCCTTTTTTATCATGCTTTCTGGCATTTTAGGTTGATGTAATACCCATAACATACATGCTGTATTAGTTGCTTTAGCATATTTTTCTGCTACTTTAGCTAAAAATTTGAACATAATAGATTCCCCCTTATTATATATTTTTAAAAACACACCGGTATATGTTTTTTAAACTTTTTTAAGCTGAAGCGTCGCCATACACTTCATATCCATATTTATTTTTCGTTAATCTATATGCCAATTTCGTTATTATTAATGTTTGTAAAATATTTCCAAATAACAATATATTAGAAATTACATTATCTTGAATCACCCAAGCAACGATAAGACCTAATGAATATGTAATATATGCTATCATTTGTTTCTTTTTTCTATCTTTTTTGGATAATATAGGAACATTTTCTGTATCTGCTGGAGCATATAGCTTTATCATAACCATTCCAAATATCCAAGTAATTCCTATCAAAATATATTTTGTTATACCTTCTAATATAACATGTTGCGAAAGAAATACAATTCCACAATAGAAGGCAGTTGTTCCAACTATGCATCCTAAATGTGTTTTTAAATGAAATCCTCCAGATGCTCCTCTATATGGTGTCAATACAATAAACATAAATAATACTTCTTTAAACATTCCTAGAATAAATGCAATGATAAATAACAAGAAAATCTTTGGTATTTCACCTACTATATTTTGTAATCCATAATTGATTACTTCTGCTCTCTCATCATCTATTTCTGGCATTTCTTTTCTGATTCTATTAGTCAAGAACGTGCAGATTGTATCTATCATTTTCTTCACCTCTTCTTGCTAATTTGATTGTAGCACTCTATAATTTGTAAATGTCTTTTATTTTGTAAAACGTTCATTTTCTTTTATAAAAATGTTTCTCTATTCATTTTGTAAAATAATTCTAGATAATATAAAAATGTAGTTGAAAGTAATAGTTTCAACTACATTTTTCACTTACATATTTTACAAAATTTTCTTTCATCCTTGCTATACATTGCTTATTATCTATGTTCATTTTTTAATATGCACCATGTTCCGATTGGTTCTGGTAAATCTTTGAATTCTAATATTTCTTTTGTTATAGGATGTTCAATTGTTAATTTATATGCCCATAAAGCAATTTGTTTTCCTTTTCCTCTAGTTCCATACTTTTGATCTCCAAATATGCTATGTCCAAAATGTGATAATTGTACTCGAATTTGATGATGTCTTCCTGTATGTAAATTTATTTTCACTAAAGACAAATCTTTTACTTCATTATATTTTAGAACTTCATAATCCAATTTTGCTTCTTTCGCATTTTTCTTTTCTTTATGAACCACTCTACTCATATTATTTCTTTCATCTTTATATAAATAATCAACTAAAGTTCCTTTTTGATTTTCAATCTTTCCATCAACAACTGCTAAATATTCTTTTTTAAACACTTTTTCTCTTACTTGATTACTTAATCTCGAAGCTGCTTTTGAAGTTTTTGCAAATACCATTACTCCGCCAACAGGTCTATCTAGTCTATGCACTAATCCCAAATACACATTTCCTGGCTTATTGTATTTTTCCTTTATATACTCCTTTACAAGTGTTAGCATATCCATATCTCCTGTTTTGTCTGATTGTGAAGGAATATTGGGTATTTTTTCAACAACAATAATATGGTTATCTTCATATATGACTTTTAGTTTGCTCATTTACATTCCTCTTCTAATTTCTCGATTTTTTCTACAATACTAGTTTAAAAAAGAATTAGTATATTGCTAGGCAAACGAGTTTTAAATTTACGAGGTGTGCTCTTTGCACATCGAATAAATTTAAAACGATGTTTAACGACGTAAGATGCTGATTATCTTTTAAACTAGTTCCCATCTTCCATAAATTCCACAAGGTAGGACCAACTTAGAATTTTCCATAGGAAGTCCAATTTCTCCAGATTCTACTTTTCCTTTATATTTCTTTGATACAGTTAAATGTAAAATATCTTCTAAGACTTTACTTGATATTCCTGTTGTATAAGAATTAATTAAAAAGAATAATGGATTATCTGATAATACTTTTGTGCATAATTCCACTAAATCATAGATATTATTTTCAAATTGCCATACTTCTCCTTTAGCCCCTCTTCCATATGAAGGTGGATCCATAATGATGGCATCATAAGTATTTCCTCTTCTAATTTCTCGGTTTACAAATTTTACAACATCATCTACAATAAATCGAACTGGCCTATCTTGTAATTTCGAAGATGTTACATTTTCTTTTGCCCAAGTGGTCATTCCTTTTGAACTATCCACATGACATACTGAAGCTCCTGCTGATAAACAAGCAACAGTTGCTCCTCCTGTATAGGCAAATAGGTTCAATACTTTTATTTGTCTTTTTTCACTTTTAATTTTTTGTATCATCCAATCCCAATTAACTGCTTGTTCAGGAAATAATCCTGTATGCTTAAATCCCATTGGCTTAATATTGAATGTTAAATTTTTGTATTTAATTTGCCATTGAGAAGGTACCTTTTTCTTAAATTCCCATGAACCTCCACCTGTTTTACTTCTATTATATACAGCATTCATTTCTTTCCACTTGTTTGGAAAACTTTTATTTTTCCAAATAATTTGTGGGTCTGGCCTAGATAAAATGACATTTCCCCATTTTTCTAGTTTTTGTCCATCTGCCATGTCTAATATTTTATAATCTTCCCATTCATTTGCTATTTTCATAATTCATCTCATTCCTTTTCGTTGCACAAATCTGGTTGGAAAAGAATTAAATTTTTGCAAGGAAAATTTAATTTAAAAGGCAAGGGCGCATACTATTTGTATGTAACCGCGTTTTAAATTGAATTTGACGCAGCAAAAATTGTAATTATTTTACAACCTTTTTCAAGTAGCATTAATAAGCTACTACTCCTCCTCTTATTAGAATAGCTATATTTTACCATATTTTTTTGATTTTTCCAAGGGTATTTGACGATTTAAATATTTTGTAAAATTTTAAAGAAATTATATATCATGATTGCATTTATGCTAGACAACATAATAAATGCTAATATAACTAATGATATAAATTTATGTTTTATTATACTTGTATATAACTTGTTCTTCCAATTTTTCTTTGCTTTCTCTCTCATTCTTAATACTTCACTATCATAAGTACATATAAAAATCCCTTCATTTGTATTTTGCATATCCATCCCTCCTAATATATGTATATGCATTTCTTTATTTAATTATTCCTAATATATAAAAAAAGACCATCGGCGGATACTTTCGTATCCAACCAACAGTCTCGAAGTCTCACGACTTCTTCCCCATGCCCCAAAGGGCATGACCTATAGCACCCGCTACAAGTCCCGGTACGATCAGGGTTATCATACTTCCAATCGATACCTCTTTTACAAATCGGACAAAAACTGTCCAATTGTAATTTAGGAAAAACACTGCTACGCCCATTAAATAGGCTAATGCTGTTGCACTTAAGATTGCCATCATCCGTTTGATTTTTTTCCACATCTTTTTACTCCTCCTCTTTAGGTTTTATATATTTATATTATACTACAAATTCAGCAATTTTTCAACTTTTTTAATGTTATAGGTTTATATTTACTTTTTTTATTGATTGCTATAATATAAAATTTGTGATATAGTATTTTAGTATCTATACAGAGAATATTCTCTGTGAATTGCTTTTACATTAAAAGGAGGACAGCTTATGAAAAAAGCACTTGTATTAATTCCTGTTGGTCTGTTGGTTGGAGGGATTCTCTACCAGATTGTTCAGGCCCACAGGGTCACCGCTGGGTTGGCCGGTCGCTATCCGGCAATGTCCATCTTTGGACAAATAAAAAAAGGACGTACTCGATACGTCCATACAGGGAGGTAACTCCCTTTTTATTTATTTTTCTTATTTCGTTTTACTATTTTATTATCTTATTATTGTTTTAATCTTTCTGCTAACTCCTTTGTAATGCCTTTTACTTTCATCAATTCTTCTATTGGTGCTTGTTTGATTTTTTCTACACTTCCAAATTGTTTTAATAAAGCTTGTTTTTTGACTTTACCAATTCCTTGAATATCATCTAATTCTGATTTCGTAATTTCTTTATCTCTTAGTTTTCTATGATAAGTAATGGCTGTATCATGAACTGTATCTTGAAATCTGGTAATTAGTTTCATTAAGTTTTCTGAAATTTTTAGTTCATTTCTGTTTTCATCCATTAACGCTCTTGTCTGGTGTTTGTCATTCTTAACCATACCAAAAACTTTAATATCTAATTCTTTTTCCATCATTTCTAGTTTCTCTTTTTTGTCTTGCTCTGTCATATCTTCTTGCATTATCTTTTCTTTTTCTTCATTCAAAACATTTTCAATTGCTTGTTTTGTTGCTCGTATTTGTGTAATACCACCATCTGCAAATATGACATCTGGCAATTTTCCAAATCCTCCATTTGGATTTTCGATAGAATGTCTTAATCTTCTAGTGATAACTTCTTCCATACATTTTGGATCATCTTGTCCATAAACTGTTTTGATTTTAAATCTTCTAGATAAATTCTTTTTAATAACACCATCTTGCATGACACACATTCCAGCTACCATATATTCTCCAGATATATTCGATATATCAAAAGTTTCTATTTTTCTTGGTAATATATCCATTTTTAATACTTCTTTTAATTCTAATAAAATTTCACTTTTATCTTTTTCTTTATTATCTAGTGTTACTTTTGCATTATTTTCTGCCATTTCTACAAATCTTAATTTTTCGCCTTTTTTAGGTGTTTTGATTTCCACTTTTTTTCCTAATTCTGTGGATAACCAACCTTCAATTGCTTCTTTATCTTCGATTTCTTCTCTTATCATAATTTTACTAGGAATGTTTGGATTATCAAAATAGTATTGTTTGATAAATCCTGAAAGAATTTCTTTATCTTCCATGTCTTTTAAATCTTTATAGAAGTATTGTTCTCTTCCTATCATTTTACTTCCTCTTACGAAAAAGATTTCTACACAAACTTCTAAATCTGATTTTGCAATTCCAATAACATCAATACTATTTTCTGATATGTTAGA
>CALXXJ010000053.1 GCA_944392665.1 uncultured Clostridia bacterium
TAGTTCAGTTGGTTAGAACGCTAGCCTGTCACGCTAGAGGTCGACGGTTCGAGCCCGTTCCGGGTCGCCATTTTTTTGTAAATTATTCAAATTTATGGCTTCATAGCTCAGTTGGTAGAGCAGAGGACTGAAAATCCTCGTGTCAGTGGTTCGATTCCACTTGAAGCCACCAGAAAGTAGTATTTTCTCAAATACTACTTTTTTATTGTATAGGAAAAATATTCTAAAAATTTTTTAAAGAAATTCCCAAACCAATACATCTGTAATCCTTTTTCTAGTAGCTTCTAACAAAGTCCTTACAACCTCCTCTAAAATAGAATTTCAAAGAAATATAACAAATTTTGCAATTAACATATGTTAAATTTCATGCTTCACATTGACAAACATGTAAAAAAATGCTAAAATTGAATCGGAAGTTAAGTTTTACCCATAATTTTGAACAAAATATTCTAAATATGCTGAAAAAATATATAATTATATAATGTAAAAATTGGAGGTGAAAAGTATGTTAATTTCGACAACTTCATCAATAGAAGGAAAAACAATAAAAGAGTTTAGAGGAGTAGTATTTGGAGAAGTCATAAATGGTGTAAACTTTATTAGAGATTTTACAGCAGGCATTACTAATGTAATCGGCGGTAGAGCAACAGAATATGAAGAAGAACTAATAGACACGCGAGCAGAAGCTTTAAATGAAATGATAAAAAGAGCAGAAAAAATAGGAGCTAATGCGATAATTGGAACAAAAGTAGATTATGAGACTATGGGAGAAAATGGTTCTATGCTTATGGTTGTAGCATCAGGAACTGCAGTAGTTATAGAGTAAAATAAAAGGAGAATAATGTTATGAAAAAAAATAGTGAATATGTTGGAGTAGATGAAAAATTTATACCAGAAGATGAAAAATATGTAAAAGATTCAGTTTTAGGAAACAGAGAAGAATCTAAAAATAAAATTAAAAAAGGTTTAAAAATAGGATTAGGAGTATATGCAATTTGGGTTTTATTGGCAATAGTATTTTTAGTAGTTGTAGTAGTTCTAATTTTTAATCATGCAAGGAAAACAAATGAGCAAATCTTCGGACTTTTTGGTAATGTAGTAGAGCAAGTAAACGGTGAAACACAAAGTACAGAAAATTCAGAGAACCAAATGGAAGGAATGCAAAATGTTGTGAATAGTATGAGCAATATGATGGATCAATTTATGAATGATGAACAAAGTACAGAAGATACAGAGAACCAAATGGAAGAAATGCAAAATGTTGTGAATAGTATGCGCAATATGATGGATTAATTTATGAATGATGAATCAAGTAGTATAAATAAAGATATATAAAAAAGAACATTTAAGCATGTAAAAAACTTAAATGTTCTTTTTATTTTATTAATACATTCCATCCATTCCTGCTGGCATTCCTTCATGTCCACCACAGTTGCAATCTTTCTTTTCTGGTGCATCTGTAACTAGACTTTCTGTTGTTAACACCATTGAAGCAATTGATGCTGCATTTTGTAGAGCACTTCTTGTAACTTTTGTAGGATCTACAATTCCTGCTTTTTTCATATCTACATATTCTTCTTTTGCTGCATCAAATCCAACACCTACTTTTTCACTCTTTACTTTATTAACAATAACTGCTGGTTCTAATCCTGCATTAATAGCAATTTGTCTTACTGGTTCTTCTAATGCTTTTAATACTATTTTAGCACCTAATTGTTCTCCACCTTCTAGTGTATTTACTAATTTTTCAACAGTTGGAATCACATTTACTAAAGCTGTTCCACCACCTGCAACAATACCTTCTTCTACTGCTGCTTTTGTTGCAGATAAAGCATCTTCTATTCTTAATTTTTTATCTTTCATTTCTACTTCTGTTGCAGCTCCAACACCGATAACAGCTACACCACCAGCAATTTTAGCTAATCTTTCTTGTAATTGTTCTCTATCATAATCACTCTTTGTTTCATTGATTTGTGCTTTGATTTGAGCAACTCTATCAGCAATTTGTTGTTTATCTCCTGCACCATCAACAATAATTGTATTTTCTTTTTGTACTTTTACTTGTTTTGCTCTACCTAATTGTGCAATTGTTGTATCTTTTAATTCTAATCCTAAATCTGATGTGATAACTTCTGCTCCTGTTAATGTAGCAATATCTTGTAACATTGCTTTTCTTTTATCTCCAAATCCTGGAGCTTTAACAGCTACAACATTTAATACACCTCTTAATTTATTTAAGATTAATGTTGATAATGCTTCTCCTTCCATATCATCACAAACAATTAATAGTTTTCCTGATTCTTGCATTAAACTTTCTAATAATGGTAAAATTTCTTGAATATTACTAATCTTTTTATCTGTTAATAAGATATATGGATTGTCTAAAACAGCTTCCATTTTTTCTGTATCTGTTGCCATATATGGTGATAAATATCCTTTGTCAAATTGCATTCCTTCTACAACATTTAATTCTGTATTTGATGTTTTTGATTCTTCGATTGTAATAACACCATCTTTTGAAACTTTCTCCATTGCTTCTGCAATTAAGTTTCCGATTTCTTCATTGTTTGCAGAAATACTTGCAACCCTTGCAATATCGTCTTTTCCATTAACATCTGAACTGATTTCTTTTAATCCTTCTACTGCAGTATTTACAGCCTTATCCATACCTCTTTTAATTGCCATTGGATCTGCACCTGCTGCTACATTTTTAACACCTTCTTTAATCATGCTTTGTGCTAAAACAGTAGCAGTTGTTGTTCCATCACCTGCAACATCATTTGTTTTAGTTGAAACTTCTTTAACTAATCTTGCACCCATGTTTTCAAATTTATCTTCTAATTCAATTTCTTTTGCAATTGTTACACCATCATTTGTGATAAGTGGTGCTCCAAAGCTTTTATCTAATACAACATTTCTTCCTTTTGGTCCTAATGTAACTTTAACAGTATCTGCTAATTTGTTAACACCTTCTAATAAAGATTTTCTTGCATCTTCTCCAAATTTAATTACTTTTGCCATTTTAATCAAACTCCTTTCAAAATTTTGAATAAATATCTTTTTTATTTAAACTTTAATTTTTTCTCTATTGTTCATCATCAGATATCATATTATTATTTTGCAATACCGCGTAAGCGACCAAACGAACGTTAGTGAGTGCGATTGGAGCAACTTTCCTTCGTTGAAAGATTTATCTTTCAACATAAGTAGTTGCGACACACAAGGTATAAAAAATAATAATATGATATTTGATGCTGAACAAAAAATAGTTTTTACTCTACAACAGCTAATATGTCATCTTGTTTTACAATAATATAATCTGTTCCTTCATATTTTACTTCTGTTCCAGAATATTTACTAACAATAACATTATCACCTTTTTTTACAATCATTGCTTCTGGTTTTCCATCTATGATTTCGCCAGGTCCTACTTCTATAACTTCTGCTACTTGTGGTTTTTCTTGAGCAGCCTGTGCTAGTATAATTCCACTTTTTGTTGTTTCTTCGCCTTCTTTCATTTTTATTAATACTCTACTTCCTAATGGTTTAATCATTTAAATTACCTCCTTTATTTTTTAGCACTCTATCTTTGTGACTGCTAATAATGTATACCCATTTTTATGAAATGTCAATACTATTTTTTGATTTTTCACATAAAGTTCACACATTTATTGTATTCCTTGATTTTTCAATATATTCCTAAATTCAAAATCTTGTCATTTATGTAAATTCATGATATAATATATATGTTACTCGTAAACCGTGATTCAGAAAAAGGAGTGAAAAAAGTGAAGAAAAAAACTCCTATTCCAGCAGGCTATGATAAGCTTGCTGCGGAAAAAGTTGAGTCAGGACAGGTATATGTTCGGACTCTGTTTGAAAATCGCACCCATGCAGGGTGCTACAGAGTGGGGCAACTCATTGTGATGCCTCATTCGGCCATCGCCCTACATGATCATGATAAAGGGTGTGAATGGTATCTGGACGAAGATACGGGCAGTACTTATTTCTGTCCAAAAGGTGGAGCTCACAAATTTGTGAACAACACAAATACGGAAAAACACCTGATATTCGTTCAGAAAGAGGAAGCCTTGTGACACAAGGCTTTCTTTTATTGTCTTAGACAACAAAGTTCTGGGGTACTAAGGCTGCAGTTTTTGATTGCTATGTCGGGTCAGGTTCTTATTTTTTATTTTAAAACAATATAGTTATGAACTTTTATTTTCTGAAATTTAAGGATTGTCACTAAATTCTACTTATTTCTCTACAACCACTTTCTCATCTTTAACGCCAATCTTGTTGACTTTATTCTTTTTCAATTTTCCATCTAATATTTCTTCAGCTAGACTATCTTCTAATACACTTTGAATCGTTCTTCTTAAAGGTCTTGCACCAAAGTTTTTATCAATTCCTTTACTTGCGATTAATTTTTTAACAGATGGTTCTATTTCGATATTGATTTTTTGATCTTTTAATCTAGCCACTACTTCTTTTAACATAATATCAATAATTTTATCAATTTCTTTATCTGTTAATTTATGGAATACAATAATTTCATCAATACGATTGATAAATTCTGGTCTTAATTCTTTCTTCAAAGCTTCCATAACTTCTTTTTTGATTTCTTCGTATTCCTTTTTTTGGTCATCTTTTTTATCATTATCTACTTTAGAAAATCCTAAAGATTTTTTATCTGTAATTAATCTTGCACCTATATTAGAAGTCATGATAATCACTGTATTTTTAAAGTTAACGGTTCTTCCTTGGCTATCTGTTAATCTACCATCTTCTAGTATTTGAAGTAACATGTTCATCACATCTGGATGTGCTTTTTCAATTTCATCAAATAAGATAACAGAATATGGTTTTCTTCTTATTTTCTCTGTTAATTGACCACCTTCATCAAATCCTACATATCCTGGAGGTGAACCAATTAATTTAGATACAGAATGTGGTTCCATATATTCAGACATATCAATTCTTATCATGGCATTTTCATCACCAAATAGGCATTCTGCTAATGCTTTTGATAATTCTGTTTTACCTACACCTGTTGGTCCTAGGAACAAGAATGAACCAATTGGTCTCTTTGGATCTTTTAATCCTACTCTCCCCCTTCTGATTGCTTTTGCAACTGCTTCTACTGCTTCATCCTGACCAATCACTCTTTCATGTAAGTTTTCTTCTAGATGTTTTAATCTTTCATTTTCATCCTCTGTTATCTTTTTAGCTGGTATTCCTGTCCAGCTTGAAATAACTTCTGCAATATTTTCCTCTGTAATATCTGTTACAGATTTATTGTTTTTATTTTTCCATTTATTTTGTTCTTTTTCATATTTTGCTTTTAATTCTTTTTCTTTGTCTCTTAAAGATGCTGCTTTTTCAAATTTTTGAATTTTAACAGCTTCTTCCTTGTCTTTTGTTACATTGGCAAGTTCTTCTTCCAATTCTTTTAAAGAATCTGGTTCTGTATATGTTTTTAGTCTTGCTCTTGATGCTGCTTCATCAATTAAGTCAATTGCTTTATCTGGTAAGTATCTATCATTTATATATCTAACAGATAATTTCACTGCGGCATCAATTGCTTCATCTGTTATTTTCACATTATGATGGGCTTCATATTTATCTTTGATACCTTTTAAAATGGTAATGGTATCTTTTTCTGATGGCTCATTAACAGTTACTGGACTAAATCTTCTCTCTAGTGCAGAATCCTTTTCAATGAATTTTCTATATTCATTTAACGTCGTAGCACCGACTAATTGAATTTCTCCTCTTGCTAATAATGGTTTTAAAATATTTGCTGCATCAATTGCTCCTTCTGCAGAACCTGCTCCTACAATGGTATGAACTTCATCAATAAATAGGATAACATCTCCTGCTTTTTTAACTTCATTTAATGCTTTTTTAATTCTTTCTTCAAAGTCTCCTCTGTATTTTGCACCAGCTACCATGCTGGAAATATCTACTGTTACCACTCTTTTATTTTTTAGAATTTCTGGAACATCTCCTGACACAATTTTTTGTGCTAATCCTTCTACTACTGCTGTTTTACCAACACCTGGTTCACCAATTAAACATGGATTATTTTTTGTTCTTCTTGATAAAATTTGGATAACTCTTTCAATTTCTTCTTTTCTTCCGATAATTGGATCCAATTTTCCTTCTTTTGCTTTTTCTGTTAAATCTTCACCAAATTGATTTAATGTTGGTGTTTGGTTATAGCTTCCAGATTTTCTTCTTCCATTTTTAGCGTCACTTTCTCCTGCTAAATCCTCACCTTCATTAATCACTCTGATAATTTCTCCATATAGTTTTGGAATATTAACATTTAATTCAATTAGAATTCTTGCTGCTACACTATCTCCTTCTCTTAATAATCCAATTAAAAGATGCTCTGTTCCTATATAGTTATATCCTAATTTTCTTGCTTCTATAAATGCATTTTCAATAACTCTTTTTGTTCTTGGCGTAAATCCTAACGTTTCTTCAATGGGTTCATCTTTTCCCACCAATGCAATCGTTACATCGATAATATTTTCTGGTGTGATTTCTTGATTTTCTAATACTTTAGATGCTACACCACTACCTTCTTTTGCTAATCCATATAGCAAATGTTCTGTTCCTATATATCTATGTCCTAATTCTAAAGCTGCATCATTGGCAATTTCTATTGCCTTTTTCGCTCTACTTGTAAAATT
>CALXXJ010000054.1 GCA_944392665.1 uncultured Clostridia bacterium
GTTATAGCAAGTGTACTATTGGTAAATAAAGTACTAATTGCAAATGCTAATGTTGCTAATAAAATAATCATTGGTAATTGTGTTAATGTTTGTACTCCTAAATTTGCAAATATATTCATCTCTTCCATTGTATTGGTATTAAAGTTATATGCCACTACTGGTTCTGATAAACTACCAAATCCAAAGATAATACCACCTATTAAAATTTGCATAACAAGTGTAACAACAATAATGAAAATAATCATAATCAATGTTGTGATTGCTTTTGCCATTAAGATTTTATTTCTCGTATATGGTTTTACTAATAATAGTTTTATTGTACCTTTATTAAATTCTTCACTTACAATTGTTCCTGCTATCATGACAACAACAACTATTAAAAAGATACCAAATTGTGAATAGAAGTTTTCTAGGATTCCTTTTAAAGTATTTGTATTATGAATATCTCTTCCTGTTTCTAATATATATCTACTTTCTGCTTGGTCTTCTAAATAACTATTATATTCTAATTTTTGTTCATAGGTTAATTCTTCTATATTTTTAAAATTTGCTAAATTCGTATTTGCTGTCTGCAAGGTTGAAATTGCTCTATTTAAATAATTAGTACCATAAGGAATGTCTTTATTTAATCTGATTTCTGCAATTTCTTTTTCCATTTGTGCATTATTTAATTCTGTTTCAATATTTTCTAACACTGCTTTATCTTCTGTTTGTTCTTTTTGAGCATTTAATTCTTCTATTTCTTGTTCTGCCTTTGCTAAATCTTCTCTTGCAAAGTATTTCCAATCATTTTCATCTAATTTGGCAAGTAATGCATCTATTTCTTGATTAATTTCTTGTACTTGTGCTTCGTTCTTTTCTGCTCCATATTGATAGGTATTTCTTTCAGTTATATATGGTGCAATTCTTTCATTGATAATCGCTAATTTCCATTCTGCATCTTTGTGTTGTTCCATCATTTCACTTAATTGTATTTCTGATAATAGATTAATATAGGTTGTTACATCACTTGATTTTTCTGGATTTAATGTTTCCAATTCTCCTCTTAATGAGTTAATATAATTTTCATTATATAAATAATAATCATATTCACTTCCACTATTTGCATATTTAAACATACAATTCATAAAAATTAATAATAAGAATATAACCACCATTGTAATATAAATGGTTTTCTTTTTAAATATTTTAATCAATTCATTTTTTACTAAATTACTCAATGACATTCCCCCCTGTCTTTTCGAAAAATGCATCTTCTAGTGTTTTCTCTTCTTGTTTCACTTCATAAATCTTAATTTTATTTTCTACTAATTTTTCAATCATTTCTGGTACATTTTCTTTTGGCACATTTATTTTAAATCTGTGATTATCCATTATAGTTATGTCTTTTATTATATTTTTAACAAGATTTGCATCATCTACTTCAAATAGTTGTAAATCTTGACTGGTTTCTTTTTTGATTTCAGAAATTTCACTTGTTTCTATAACTTCTCCATTTTTAATAATACATACTTTAGTACAGAAATTATCTAATTCTGCTAAATTGTGGCTAGAAATTAAAATAGCCATTTTTTCCTTGGTTGCTAAATCTACTAACAACTCTCTCATTTCCTTGATTCCTTCTGGATCTAATCCATTGGTTGGTTCATCTAATATTAATAGATTTGGTTCATGTAATATCGCTTGTGCAATTCCTAATCTTTGTCTCATTCCTAAGGAATATTTAGATACTTTGTCATGAATTCTGTTTTCTAGTTTTACCAATTTTACCACTTCATCAATTCTTTCTTTTGTAATCCCTTTATATAAATTGGCTACTAATTTTAGATTTTGATATCCTGATAAGTACATATACATGTCTGGATTTTCAACAATAGCACCTACTTTTTTTATGGCATGTGTGAATTCTTTTTCAATATCATATCCATTAATGGTTACCTTTCCACTTGTAATGCTTTGTAATCCTAAAATTAATTTTATAGTTGTTGTTTTTCCGTGCACCATTTGGTCCAATAAATCCTAAAATGTCTCCTTGTTTAATTTCTAAAGAAACTTTTTTTAAGATATTTCTTTTTCCAAATGTCTTACACAAATTTTCACATTTTAATATGGTTTCCATATATTTATCATTCCTCCCCTTAAAAATTTTAACTTGTTTACTGTTTTGAATTCTAACATATATTTATTGATTTCCAATTGATTTTTTCTTAATATTTTATGAATTCTTTTTTGTATTTCTTAATTTTTTCTTATTAACCAAACATCTCTTTTTTATATTTAACAAAAAAAGTTGCTAAGTTTTTTCTTAACAACTTCACTCTTCTTTGCTTGACTTTATTTCTTTATATACCATTTCTTCTATATATTCTTTATTTTCATTTACATTTTTTCTGATTTTTGTTCCACTAATCGCATATTTTTCTCTAAGCCTATCTACTTGTACCTCTTCTATATGTAAATCTTTTGCAACATATTTTCCATAAGGTTCACTGTTATAAAAATGGGTAACAGGAATATCTTTTATAATATTTTTTAAATAATCCATTTGAATTTTTACGCTTTCTTCATCTAATCCATATTGTGATGGTGGATTTTTTGCTAATAAAATCTTTACTTCTGGATATAACTCTTTTATCCATTTTGCTCTTTGTTCTAGAGGTATGTCTATGACATTTGTTTCATATACAATGACATAAAACTCGTCCATTTCTTTAATACCTTTTTCTATTAGATACTGATGCCCTTTATGTAATGGAGCAAATTTTCCTATCGTAAATCCAATTTTCATTTCTTACTTCCTTCTTTTTTGCTTTATTATATCATAAGTCTTTTACTATATCAATTCAATCTTTTCTTCTTTAGAAAAAGCCTGGTTCGCTATCACAGCTACAAGACTTTTTCATATTATAATATGAGGTGTTTGTATGAATTCATGTGCTTTTGTTAATTTTATTTCTTTACTTGCTTGTGAAATTGCAAAAGATAAGTCACAAGATGAACTTGCTATTCTAGCTGCTTTTTTTACACAACTTGGTGATACGTTAGCCACCCTTACTGCTTTAAATGATAAATAGTTTTTTGAAGTCATTTATTTTTTCTTACTTTTCTTTTGTTAATAGCTTCTTAAATGCCGTTGGTAATGGATATTCATTTTCCATTTGTTTTTCTGTTACCCATGTCCATATCTTATTTTTGTTTTTTACTTCCTCTTCATAAACTACCATATTCCATTCTATATGTGTAAATATATGTTTTGCATGCTTTTTTATATGTAAGTTTTTAAATTGTATTTTCCATTGTTCTAAAATCTTTGGAATCTCCTCTTCTGACACTTCTCCTAACACATTGGGAAACTCATATAGATTTGCCAATATTCCTGTTTTTTCACGTTTTCTAATCGCTATTTCATTTTTATATTTTAATATAAAAACAGTTTTATTTTCTATCTTTCGTTTTTGCTTTTTTACTCTAACAGGGATTTCATTTGTTAGATTTTTTTTATTTGACATACAAAATTCTTGAATTGGACATGTTTCACACAATGGAGCTGTATTTGGTAGACAAATTTTTTCTCCTAATTCCATTAATCCCTCATTAAAATCTCCTGGCTCATCAGGCATGATTTCTAGCAATTCTTTCGTAATTTTTCTTTTAGTTTCTGGTAATAACACATCTTCTTTACTGGCAAGTACTCGAGAAACTACCCTTAATACATTCCCATCTACTGCTGGTACTTTTTCCTTATAACTAATAGATGCAATAGCGCCTGCTGTATATTCTCCTATTCCTGATAAATTCAATAATTCTGTATAACTTGTTGGTAGCTTTCCACTATATTCTTGTTCTATTTGTATTGCCGCTTTTTTTAAATTTTTTGCTCTACTATAATATCCTAATCCTTCCCACAATTTTAATAACTTTTCTTCTGGTACGATTGCTAAATCGTGTATGGTTGATAATTCTTTCATAAATCTTGTATAATATTTTTTTACTGCTTCAATTCTTGTTTGTTGTAACATAATTTCTGAAACCCATATATGATAAGGTTCTTTATCTTGTTTCCACGGTAATGTTTTTTCTTGCTTTTGATACCACTTTACAATTGGTTCTACAATTTGTTTTAATTCTTTTTTCATTTTTTGCCCCTAATTTAATTATTTTACAAATTTTATTATTTATTTCCATGTTCTATTGCAATTCTTCTTTTCTTTTTCTTTAAAAGCCTTAAACATGTCTACATGATTCATATTAGCTATACTAAGTAAATATATAAAACAATCTGCTAATTCTTCCTCAACACTTTCATCATAGTTCTTATTTACATCTAAAGATCCATTTGTATTTTTTCTAATGGCTTTAGCCAATTCTCCTATTTCTTCTATAAATAACATCATTTCTCTTTCGATTGTCACACCATCAAATTTTCTAGCTTTTTTCATATCTTTTATATATTTTTGAATATCTGCAATTGTACTGTTTTCATTTAATAATTCTAATTCTTCTTTTAATTCCATTGTCTACTCCTTTTTTATCTCTCTTCCTATTCCTTTATCAAATTCCACTATTATAACCTCTCCATCATGAAGTGTTTTATATTTAATATTATGTTTATCACAATATGCTACACACTCATCTACTAATTTTGTTTCTTTATGGTCTGATTGATAATGTGGAAGAAACAAATAATCAAAATATCCCAATCCTTTCCATATTGTATCTATACCATATGGATTTATATTCGGATCATCACACATTTCTAATCCATGCAAGTCTTTTGATAATATACATATTCCCGCACTATATCCTATATATAAATAGTTTGAATTATTTTCTATTGTTTTTAAATATTTATCAAATCCACTTAAATACATTGCTTGCCTTAAGGCAAATGCATTTCCACCAATTACATAAAAAGCATGAAATTCTTCCAATCTTTTTATTAATTCATCCTTTTTATTAAAATAATCTTTTAATGACAGTATTGTAACCTCAAACCCTAAATTTGTTAGTCCTTGGGCATCTGCTTCAATGCCTGCTGTTTTTCTTTCTCCATCAGGATACACATCTCTTGAATTTGGTATTAAACATATTTTGTTATCATGTTCTTTTATCCATTTTTTTAATTCTTCTGTTTTATTTCCCAATTTTAATGACGATAAATAAAATTTCATTTTTTACCTCCGTAAAATTTATACCTTTATTTTTTATATTATATATGATTTCCAATATAAAAACTAGTGAATAGAACAAAAAAATATCAGAAAACTCCTAATTTATCAAGGTATTTTTAGCTTTATACTTGTGATATGGCGAAAAATGTCTTATAATATATATAGAATTTAATTATATAATGAAAGGATATGTTATGACACCTATAATAATTGGAATAGCTGGTGGTAGTGGATCTGGCAAAACTACTTTGGCTGAAAATTTGAAAAAAGAATTTGGAGATGATATTACAGTTCTTTGCCATGATTTTTATTATAAACAACATGATGAGCTTACTTTTGAAGAACGTCAAAAACTAAACTATGATCATCCTTTTGCTTTTGATACAGATATTTTAGTACAGCATTTACAACTTCTAAAACAAGGTAAATCTATTGAACATCCTGTTTATTCTTTTGTTAAACATAATAGAGAAAAAGAAACTGTAGTTGTTGAACCCAAAAAAATCATTCTTGTCGAAGGTATTCTTATTTTTGAGAATGAAGAACTCAAAAATTTGATGGATATTAAGATTTTTGTTGATACAGATGCAGATATTCGTTTTATTAGACGTCTTGTCCGTGATGTTAATGAACGTGGAAGAAGTATTGATTCTGTTATTGAACAATATTGTACTACTGTTAAACCTATGCATGAACAATTTGTTGAATATAGCAAGAAAAATGCTGATATTATTGTTCCTGAAGGTGGTAACAATAAGGTAGCTCTTAATATGATTAAAGAGCAAATTAAAAATATTTTATATACTTTGTAAAAAATATGAAGCTACTAAAAATAATAAGTTGTAGCTTCATATTTTTATTTTACAAATTTTAAATATAGTTTACATTTTTTCATTATATGTGTAGCCTAATCTATTATGTATTTCTTTATGGCAATTAGAACATACTAAAATACATTTTAAAGCTTCTTGCTTATATTCTTTCCATGACATTGTATTCCCTGAACCTAACTTGAATTCTTTTTCATTTGGATTTTCATGGTGGAATTCTAATGCATCTATACATTTATTATAACCACATATAGAACATTTTCCACCTAATAATTTAATTGCTTGTATCTTCATATTTCTTCGTAATATTGTTTTTTGATGCTTTCTTGTCTCATTATTATTCCTTGTAGATTCTCCACTACAATTATAACAATATATTCTTGTAGCAGATTTTGTTTCAAATTTACCATTACATATTTCACATATTTTTATCATATATTTTCACATCCTTATTTTTATATAATATATGATTTCTAATAAAAAAACTAGCGAACAAGCAAAAAAAATAACAGATAATTTCTTATCTGCTATTTTATGGCTCCTCGTGCCCTGTTCTTTTAAAAAATAATTCCCTGTAAGTCCGCTGTTGTCAATACTTCCAGATTTTCATTTTTTCTATGTA
>CALXXJ010000055.1 GCA_944392665.1 uncultured Clostridia bacterium
AAACTCATCCATTTTACTTTTAAAAAACTCATAAAAATATCTTACATTTTCAAGTTCGTTCCATTTTTGTACTTCATAATTTCTTGTATCTAAATTATATATTTTGGCATTTAAAATGCCTAACATAAATGGCGAATGTGTTGCAATAATAAATTGAATTCCTAAGTATCTTGCCATTTTATTAATCTCTTCTGCTAGTTTTACTTGATTTTGTGGTGATAACGAAACCTCTGGCTCATCTAGCAAATACAAGTTATCTGGTTCTATATTATTTTCTAAGATTTGCATAGTTGTTTCTCCATTAGAATACTTATCTTGTGAAAATTCAAATCTTGCAAATTGTTTTCCACCCTCTTTAGTTTCTAAAAATTCTTTAGCTTTTTTTAATCCTCTTTCTCTTGCTAAATTACTTTCCATACTTTCCTGTAACACGGCATCTTGTTGTACTTTTCTTATCTCATATAGTATTTCTTCACTTTTAATGTATCGACTATTTTCTGGTATTCTATATATTTTTCTGCCAT
This sequence comes from uncultured Clostridia bacterium, assembly GCA_944392665.1. Classification (GTDB taxonomy): domain Bacteria; phylum Bacillota; class Clostridia; order TANB77; family CAG-508; genus CAG-269. The sequence goes on from CALXXJ010000055.1 coordinate 525, forward strand.
TTTCATTTTCTCCTAATTCATATTCACATTTAGAAGCGTATTCTTCAAAATAATCTAATGTCCCAACAACTTTTGGATTATCTCGTTCTTTTCCTTTTAAATCTAATTTATGTGCAATCATATTTAATATGGTTGACTTTCCAGAACCATTATTCCCATATAACACAGTAATATTATCAAATATGAATACATCTGGCTCTTTATTTTGTAATACATTAAAAGGATATATGTTTTTATTGTTATTTCTTTCATCACTCAATTTGAATGTTTTTAGGTATATCATAGCAACTCCCTTCAAATTTTAGTTTTACTTGTTTAAATACCTCTTTATATTATTTGCTAATTCTATATCCATTCTTTCAATTGCTTGTTGTGTTACGCCTGCTATATGTGGCGTTATGATTACATTATTTCTTTTCACATTCAGTATTTCTTTATAATTTTCTACATCAATATCTAATCCAATATTAAATGTTTCATTTTCATCTGCATATTTCACTAGTGCATTCATATCTACAATCTCAGCTCTTGATGTATTTATAAATGTGGCTGATTTCTTCATTAATCGAATCTTATCATTTGAAATTAGATTCTCACTAGCTTCATTTAATGGAATATTTACTGTAATAATATCTGCATTAGATAATAATTCATCTAAATTTAAAAACTGTATATCTTGTTCTAATAAATCCTGATGTTTTTCTGGATGTAATGTATAACAAACAATTTTCATGTCAAAAACTTTGGCTATTTTGATTACTTCTTTTGCTATTTTTCCTGCACCTATAATTCCTATTGTACTTCCAGATATATCTTGACTTCTTCTTGATAAATCTTTCTTTGTCCCACCTTTTATAGAAATATCATTTGCTTCTATTATTCTTTTTTTTAAACTTAATATCAAACTAAATATGTGCTCTGCTACAGATATTACATTTGCTGTTGGACAATTAATAACTTTAATGTATTCAGATTCAAAGAAACTTTTATCTATATGATCTAACCCAATTGATAAAGTTGCTATTACTTTCTTACAATTTACTTCTTTTAGCATATCTTGTGTAAGTTTTTCTTTTACACCGATGATTAGGATATCATAATTTTTTAGCAATTCTACTAAATCTTCTTTATTAGGTCTTTCTTCTTTTTGGGATAATTCTAATTGTATTCCTGCATTTGTGATTATCTCGCATGCTTTTTGATCTAAGTCCTTAAATATACTATATGCTTTTAACATTGTTTCCTCCCAGTATATATATCTAATTTTTTGTTATATATTTTTGATTTTTTGTATTTGGTTTATTTGGTATAGTCATTTGTAGCTTTCCACTATCTAATAATGGTCTCATATATTTTAAATAAAAATTTCTTCTATCCCTTAATCCTAAATATGCCATTATTTCTTTTGTTGTTTTTGGTTCTTTACAAAATTCTAATATTTTATCTTGGTGGGTATCTTGGTGGGTTATTGGTTGTTTTTTCATTTCATTCTCGAATCCATCATGCATAAATATTGTTGTAATAAAATAATCTCTTGTTTCATTTGTTTCAAACTCAGGTTCTTTTGAACCATTATTTTTTAATGCTCTTTTTATTTTTGGAATACCTGTATTTCTACCTTCTGTCAATTTTAATTCCTTTAAGAACTCTCCAATTCTACGATTTCTATACTTTCTTGCAATTATATTTTTATCTTCAATTGATTTTTCACTAATTGAACGGTCTGGTCCTGGATAGCTTACAATATGAATTCTATCTTCCATTATTCTGACTTCTACTGGTTCTCTTACATCATAGCCTCTGTGATAAACTGCATTTACTGATATAAGTCAAAGCACTCTTTATCATGCTATCTATTGGTCCTCTAAATATTCTTTCTGTCATATCATCACCTTCTGGACCATTTCTTAAATCTACTACTTCTATTTGTGAATATGGAAAAAATTTCTGTGGATCATCATTAAAAAACATCAATCCAACATTTAAAGGTTTCATATATTCTGGTATTCCATCTACAATTCTCATACTTTTACATAAATCAATAAAGTCCATTTTTTCAGATTCTTCCAGTAAATCACTTTTTATTTCATATAAATAATTTTGAATAAGTGGTAATTTCAAATCCTGAATCTCTGCCTCATGATTCATTCTATCATCAAAAGGAATAGTCCTTGCCATGTCATATAATTCTTTTTGTTCTGTCTCTGTTGCTTTTACTGTACTTGACATTTTTCTTATATAGTATGAATATCCTTTTGAAAAATCTTTATCTAATGTTGTTGGACATTTATATGGTCTTGTTTGTCCACCAAAACACCATACTACCAATATATTTTTATCTTTATATTGTGCTACATCTACGATTGGCGTATATGATGGTTGAATTAACTTGCATTTTGCTAATAATTCTTTTTGGATTTTATCTATTTCAGATAATTTAAGCCCTGCTATTGGCATTTTAGGTCTACCATTTTCTTCTTCAACACCAATTAAAATATATCAATTATCTATATCGTTTGCAAAAGCACAAATTGTATGTAATATCGGCTCTGGATTCCAATTTTTCTTTAATTCTAATCTTGCATTTTCTACAATATTTTCATTTAATATATTTTCTATACTTGTAGGTAATTTCATTCTTTCACCTCATCCCTTTATGTGATTATTTTCATACTCTAAAAAAGCTAACAATGTTTTTATCGTTTTTTCACAAGAACTCACATACATTCTTTCATTTACAGTATGAAAATCTTCTATAATACTTCCAATAGAAATCATATCTAATCCTGTTATTCTTTGAGCAATACAACTACATTCTAGTCCTCCATGTGTAATTTCAAAACCAGGATACTCTCCATTTACTTGATAATACATATTTGTATAAGTTTCTTTTAACTTTGAATTCTTATTAGGTATCCATGCTAAATCTTTGTAAACTTCTTCAGTTTTAAAATTATTATTTTTAGATATATGCTTATTTTCATTATTTTGCTCTTGCAATTCATTCTCTTCTATACTTCTTAAAATTCCTGTTATTACAATTTTATTGTTTATGGTTTCTATCTTTCCTAGGTTTCCTGATGTAATGATATTGTTTTTCTTTGTAATCAAACCTTGTTTTAAATTAATTATCTCTTCTATTATTTTTTTGCTATCTTCTGAAGAAAATGACATTTCACTATCTACTCCATCTATTTGTATATCTATATGTTTTTCCTCTATATTGTTCTTTATCTTATTTTCTATGTCTTTAATATCTGTTTTTATAATGCATTCGCATGAAGTTGCTATATCATTTTCTGAGTTACCTCCTGAAATTTGACAAATATATACATCCTTTTCAGCTTGTAACTTTTGTATTATCTTTGCCATTATGAAAATTGCATTTTTACTACTTCTCTTGATTTCCCATCCTGAATTTCCACCTTCTACACCACTAATTGTTATTTTATAAGATGGCATATTGGTAGTAATGTAGTTTCCTTCAAATATATATTGATTACAAATATCTGCATCACAACCTATTACAATAGAATCATCTTTAGCATGATCTATATTAATTAATCTCTTTCCTTTCAATTTTGAATAATCAAAGTTTTCTGCACCATGAAAAGTCGTTTCTTCTTCAGTTGTAAATAAGCATTCTAAATCTGGATGTTTTATTTTGTTACTTTCCAATATAAGTAACATGATAGCTAGTCCAATTCCTTGGTCAGCTCCTAATGATGTATCTTTTGCTGATATCATATCACCATTTCTAACTATTTCAATTGGATCTGTATCAAAATCATGATTACTATTCTCTTTTTTTACACATACCATATCCATATGTGCTTGTAATATGATTGGCTCATTATTTTTCTTGTTACCAGCCTTTTTTATTAAAACATTGTTACTTTTATCTCTATAACATTCTAGATTATTTTCTTTGGCAAATTCCTCTAAAAAGTCAGCAAATCTCTTTTCTTTTCCTGACTCTCTTGGTATTTGTGACAATTGATAAAATAATTCTAAAAATCTATTGGTTACTGATGTGTCACTCATAATCTTCCTCCTTAACTCATTACTTTTTCGCAATATATAATGTTACTGGTCCTGGTATTTCATCCACTCTTTCTATTTCTTTAAACTGGCTCTTTTTTATTAAACTTTGAATTTCATTATGTGTATATGCTTTTCCTTTTTCTGTATTAATTAACATTTCAATAGCAAACTGTACAGAATATTCTGGACTGATTTTATCTTCATTTAAGAAGAAACTAGTTAAGAAAAGCCTTCCATTTGGTTTTAGAACATGGTAAATATTGTCTAACAACTTTCTTACCTGTTCATCTGGTTCTTGATGGACCACGGCAAATAGGAATACATCATCATAATTGCCTGTTGGAAAATTGATATTATAATCATAAATTTCAGATGTTAACCTATCTTCTAATCCTTCTTGATGGATTCTTTTATTTTGTATTTTAACCATTTCTGGCAAATCAATCATTTTTGCTGTAACATTTTTATATTTTTTAGCTACTGTTATGGAATATGTTCCTGCACCAGCAGCAACATCTAATATTGTATGATTATCAAAATCATAATTTTCTGCAATAAACTTAGATGGATTGATTGCGTTTGCATTCATTCCTTGCATAAAGCTTTCTGCATCTTTTTCTGTTAATTCTTTAAAGCTATTGGTTGCTGCTTCTTTATTTTTGATAGCATTTTCTAAGTTTTCATATCTTTTTATGATGGTTTCAGCAAATTGTATATACCCTAGTTGATTATATTCTGAATTCTTATTCAATGCCTCGTTATATTCTTCTAAATAATAACTATTCTTATTTTTACTGATTATTTTATGAAATGTTAATCCATTTAATATAGGTTCAATTCTATCCTCTTCTAAATTTAATTCCATAGCTATCTGTGTCAATGTTTTTTCTTTATTATCTAATATATTAAATAGCCCAATGTTATTTGCTGACATGATTAAATATGTCAATTTATATCCGTTGATCATTTCTTTCATCTTTTTGGTTTGCTCTTTTACTTCCATACTTTTCACACCTTTTCAAATTCTTTCTATTTCAACTCATTATACTTTTCACTCACAATTTTATAAAGCTCTTTTGCCCCATTACTTAATTCTCTCTCATCTACTTCACCAATTTTATATCTTTCGTATCCTAAACACTTGTCAGGTTCTGCTATTGTTAATTCCCCACTTTTTAAAATTCCTTTATATACCAAATATATCCAAAGCTGTTCTTTATTATATCTATTATCAAATGTAGTAGCATATGTTGATGTAATAAATTCTCCTATTTCTATATTGGCTTCTGTTCCAACCTCTTCTACAATTTCTCTATTTAAGGCAGTTCTAAAATCAATGTCATCCTCTTTTACCCTTCCACCGATTGTTTCTAATTTGAATCTTTCGTCTCTACAACCTGGCCCTCTTCTTTGAAAAATAATTTTATTATTTTTATCAAAAGCATATACGATTACTGCTACTTTATAATCTTTTGCTATGTTATTGTTATCTTTTAGAATTTCTTTTAGTTCTTTCATATCTTTTACTTCTGGAATATATAATTGCATTTTAATCCTCCATATTTAGTACATTATTTCTATATCGGACTTATAATTCTCTTATTTGTACTTGAATTCTATCATATAAAAACAAAAAAAGGAAGTGTTCTTTCTAACACTTTCCTCACAAATTTGCTAAAAATATACATATTTCTACTTAATTATCATATGTATCAAAATGTACGGTTTCTTTGTAAGTTCTTAATTCTTTATCTGGAATTTCTTCTCCATCATCTTTATATCCTAAAGATAATAATGCTACTAATTCTATATTATCTGGTAAGTTTAGTATCTCTCTAGAAATTCTTTTATCTTCTACATGTTTTTCATGATATAAAAAACAACTTAAAACACAAGCACCAATACCAAAGCTTTCAGCTGCTAATAT
>CALXXJ010000056.1 GCA_944392665.1 uncultured Clostridia bacterium
TCTTGGTATTTTGCAAACAATATAATCTAATGCTGGTTCAAAACTTGCTGGTGTATTGGCTAATGGGATTTCTTCTAGTCTCATACCAATTGCTATTTTTGCTGAAACTCTAGCAATTGGATATCCACTTGCTTTTGAAGCTAATGCTGATGAACGAGATACCCTTGGATTTACTTCAATGACATAATAGTTAAAAGAATGTGGGTCTAAAGCAAATTGAACATTACATCCTCCTTCTATTTTTAAGGCTCTAATGATTTTTAAAGCACTATCTCTTAATAGTTGATATTCTTTGTTTGTTAAAGTTTGGCTTGGTGCGACAACAATAGAATCTCCTGTATGAACACCTACTGGGTCTAAGTTTTCCATATTACAAATGGTAATGGCTGTGTCATTATGGTCTCTCATTACTTCATATTCGATTTCTTTATATCCTTTAATACTTTTTTCTACTAATACTTGATTTACAGGAGAAAGTTTTAAGGCATGTTTTAATAATGGTTTTAATTCTTGTTCATTATCTGCAAATCCTCCACCAGTTCCTCCTAAAGTAAAGGCTGGTCTTAAAACAACTGGATATCCAATTTTATTAGCTGCTGCAATTCCTTCTTCTTCTGATTCTGCAATAATCGATTCTAAGACAGGTTCTCCTAATTCTTGGCATAATTCTTTGAATTTTTCTCTGTCTTCTGCTTTTTCAATACTTTCGCTACTTGTTCCTAGAAGTTCTACTTGACATTCTTGTAAAATTCCTTTTCTATATAATTGCATAGCAATATTTAATCCAGTTTGTCCTCCAATTCCTGGTAAAATAGCATCTGGTCTTTCATATCTGATAATTTTAGCAACATATTCTAATGTTAATGGCTCCATATATACTTTATCAGCAATGGCTGTATCTGTCATAATCGTTGCTGGATTGGAATTCACTAATATAACTTTATATCCTTCTTCTTTTAGTGCTAAACAAGCTTGTGTTCCAGCATAATCAAATTCTGCTGCTTGTCCAATAACAATTGGTCCAGAACCAATAACTAGTACAGTTTTTATATCTTTTCTTTTTGGCATTTTATTCATTCCTTTCTTTTAAAAACGATTTCTATTTCCAATTTTTTACTAAATTCGAAAAAGAATTAGTATATTGCTAGGCAAACGAGATTTGAATTTATGAGGCGTACGATTTGTACGTCGATTAAATTCAAATCGAAGTTTAACGACGCAAGATGCTGATTATTTTTCGAATTCCCCCATGATTTTAATAAACTTATCAAACAAATACCCACTATCTTGTGGTCCTGGTGCACTTTCAGGGTGATATTGAACACTAAATACTTTATCTTTTTTACATTCAACACCTTCAATGGTATTATCCAAAATATTTTTATGTGTTGGTACTAAATCTGTTTTTTCTAGAGATTTTTCATCTACTGCATAACTATGGTTTTGACTTGTAATTTCTATCTTATCTGTTTCTAGATTTAATACTGGATGATTTCCACCTCTATGTCCAAATTTTAATTTATATGTTTTTGCACCATATGCTAAACTAATCATTTGATGTCCTAAGCAAATTCCAAAGATTGGATATTTTCCTCTTAATTCTTTTACAAGTTTAATAACCTCTTTTACATCTTCTGGATCACCTGGTCCATTTGATAAGAATACACCATCTGGTTTTAAACTTTCAATTTCTTTGGCTGTTGTATTATATGGCACAATCGTTACATTACAACCTCTTTTATTTAAACTTCTGATAATATTTAACTTAATACCACAATCCACTGCTACCACATTATATTTGTAATTTGCTGTTCTAGAATACCATTTCTTTTTGCAACTTACTTTTGATACAGCATCTTTTGGAATATCATATGCATTTAATTTCTTTAACGCTTCTTCTTTACTAGTTGTAATGTCTGTGATGATAACCTTTCTACTTCCTTTATTTCTGATACTTCTTGTTAATTTTCTTGTATCAATACCTGAAATTCCTGGTATATCATTTTCTTCTAAATATTCTGATAATGTTTTGGTATAGCGGAAATTACTTGGTAAATCATTATATTCTCTTACCACCATTCCACCAATCGTTGGTTGTTTGGTTTCATAATCTTCATCCGTAATTCCATAGTTTCCAATTAATGGATATGTCATCACTACCATTTGATAGGTATATGATGGGTCTGAAACGATTTCTTGATATCCTACCATTGAGGTGTTAAATACAATTTCACAAATTGCTTCTTTGTCTGCTCCAAATCCATATCCTAAATATTCTTCTCCATCTTCTAGTACAATTTTTTTGTTGAATTCTTTCATATTAACCTCCATTCATATATGTTAAATTTGTATATATTGTAAATGACAAAAAAAAATAAGGAACAAAAAATCCTTACTTAAAATGCAAATGAAAATAAAGCAACTATTAAGAAAACAGCTGCAATGTTTATGCAATTAGTTTTTTTCAAATAGTTTTTCATTTTCTTGCTCCCTTTTATATTTTATATCTTTACTATTATACCAGAAACTATATATAGATTGCAACATTTTTTTGTTATTTTTTACATATATGGGAACAACCTGTGCTCCCAACTAGGTCTCACAGGTTGTAAAAAAGTTATAACACATTAATATCTCCACTGATTGAGCGAGCTTGTATCTTTACAGTTGCTTCGCCATTGGTCTTGTGACGATTACGAGTTACTCCAGTTGTACTTTTAGAGTCCAATTCGATATGGCCTCTGATTTGCAACTGTATATCTGCATCCTTAGTATTGATTTTTATGTTGCTTTCTTTGTCTATGTCTAGTGTATTAATGTCCACCAGACCATTATTTGTCTTAATACTCAGTTCGTCAGGTAAAATATTTCTAACCTTAACATTAGCAGAGCCCGTCCCTATTGAAAGGTACGGAATTGTGGTCGGAATCGCTATCTTCAATTCAACTTTTTCCACAACTTTTTTCTCTTGGAGCATAATTACCCGCTCCTCACCTCTTTTTTCACACTTAAGGATTACTTTAGAAGCTGCTTCCCCTTGAAGCCACATCCGTATCCTGTTTGATTGTATCGGCTGCACCGATACTTTTACCTCCTTAGAGATAATAAGAAGCCTTTCAACTCCTTTCCCAGAAATCGACCTTTTGTAGTCTATCCGTTTTTCTTTGTTTTCCAAACTTTCTTTTCCCATAATGTCTTTCATCCTTTCTTTTATTTAAAATATTTTGGAATCTTTTACTAAAGGTCATTGCCCATAGCATTGGGTAACATTATACCATAAAATACATTTAAATTCAAGTTTACAAGCTCTTCTGCCTTTATTCCTCATCTTCTCCATAAATTTTATCTACTATTGGAAATGCTTTCCAAGCTAACGGCCAACCACAATAAAAAGCTAATTGTGTAATCATTTCTACTATTTCTGTTTTGGTAATTCCATGTGCTTTTCCCATAGCAATATGAGATTCAAATGGGCCTTCTACAATTCCTTTTCCAAATAGAGCTGCAATGGTTATCATACTTCTATCTCTTGGATTTAATTTATCCTCCCTTGACCAGATTTCTCCAAATAATACATCATCATTTAGCTCTGCAAATTTTGGAGCTAATTTTCCTAACTTATCTCTTCCTGCTGTTTGTTTTTCCATAATACATTCCTCCTTAAAATTTATTATTTATTTTTTATGATAAAAATATAATTTTTTAACAATTATATTTTGTTCTTAACTAACTAAATATTTTCAAAATAGTTTGCTATTTCTTTCATTCTACTCATTTGATCAACTTTAAATGGACATCTTGTATTACAATGACCACATTGAATACAATCTTTTGCTGTTTTTTCTAAGTTTTTGTAATGGTCTTTTGCTAATATATCTCCTGCTTTTGACAAATCATAATATTTATTGATTAATCCGATATCTAATCCCATTGGACAAGGTTCACAGTGATTACAATATACACATTTTCCAGTTGCTTCTGGTGGTGTAAATTCACTAATGATTGAATAATCTTTTTCTTCATCAGTTGCTTTATTAAACTGTAAAATTTCTTCTAAATCTTCTTTTCCTCTAATTCCTGGAAGTACTGTCAATACCCCTGGTTTGTCCAATGCATATTGTATACATTGCATTTTAGTAAGTGCTTTTCCAAATGGAGAAGTTCTTTCATCTAATAATTGTCCACTAGAAAATGCTTTCATAACAGATATACCAACACCTTCTGCTTCACATCTTTTATATAATTCCATTCTTTCATTGACACTACCATTAGCATATGTACCTTGTTCATAGTCATATGCTGGATTAATACTAAACATCACCATATCAATTAGCCCTGTATCTAATGCTTTATGTAGTAATTCTGGTGTATGAGAAGAAATTCCAATATGTTTTACAATTCCTTTTTCTTTTAATTCTTTAATATAGTCTAATATACCATTTTTTTGATATGCATTCCAGTCACTTTCTTCATCTATACAATGAATAAATCCATAATTAATATAGTCTGTTTTTAATTGTTCTAATTGCCATGCAATTGATTTTTTTACTTTCTCCAAATTGGTTGTCCAGCCATAACTTCCTGTTTCATAGTTCGCACCAAAATGAATTTGGTACATAACTTTATCTCTGACATTTTCAAAAGCTTTCCCATAATATGGAAAACACGCTGCATCTCCACCTGCTAAATCAAAATAATTGATTCCATTATCAAATGCCATTTTTAAAGTTTCAATTCCTTCTTTTTCTCCCGCTTGTGAGATAGAACTAGCACCTAATCCTATGATACTAATTTTATCTCCTGTTCTACGATTGATTCGATATTCCATTTCTAATCCTCCCCTCATGATTGCTTTTTTACTTTTTATTATATAGGAAAAATCAGATTTTCCCTTAACTTTATTTAAGATTTCTCCATATATAAAGAGAAAATTTGCATTAAAAAAACTCGTGAGTCATACGAATATAACTTTATACTATTTTTATATCATTTAGAGTTTACTTTAAGTCAATAGTTTTTATAAAATATATTATAATTTTTTTATTTATATAAAATAAATATATCTAAAAAGCACCAATCATTTAAAATTGGTACTTTTCTAATTTTATTATTTATTCATAAATTTTTTTCCACTATTCCAAGCCTGTCCTACTTTTTCTCCAATTTTATAATATCCATTTTGATATTGATCAAACACAAAAGCATTAATTTTCATAGGATCTACTTTTCCATTTTCATCAAAAACCTTTTCATCAGCTACAACATTTACGATTTCTCCTAAAACTCTGAAACCATAAGATTCATGTTGTAGTTCTGCTACTTTACATTCCAATGTAATTGGATATTCTTCAATAATTGGTGCATCTACTCTCGTACTTTTTGTAGCATGCATTCCTGTTCTTTCAAATTTATCTTCCATTGTATTTCCAGATGCTGTTCCAAAAAAGTCTGATTCTTCTAGATGGTCTACATCTGCTATACTTAATGTAAAAGCTTTTCTTTCTTTTATATTTTTAGCTGTTTTGTGACTTTCTGTAATATTTAACGCTACCATATTATTGTCGCAAATACCTCCCCAAGCCATATTCATAACATCTACCTTATCATTTTCTCCATAGGTTGCAATCATCAATACTGGCATAGGAAATACATAAGGTTTTACACCTAAATCTTTTTTCATAGAAAATTCCTCCCATCTTGAGCAGTTTATGCTCTATAAAATTTAATAGTCCCCTTTTATATTTGCCTATATTTTATCACTTATACTTTTATCTTACAATATTTATTCTTTATTTGCCTTCTTCTCCCAAACACTTCTTACTAATTTTAAAGATAATGTAGATAATGCGAAACCTATAACAGGAACTAATGAACTTAAAGCTACATTTGTAAATTTATTTATCATATTTGAATAGATGATTACTACTATATATGTTAATATACAAATGCAAATTTTTCTTGTCCAACTTGTTTCCCATTTTTTATCTAATTCTACTCTTTTGTTTCTTTCTTTAATTTTTATAATTTCTTTTTCTAATTCTTCATTACTCATTTTTCTTTCCTCCTTTTATTCTCTTTTTTATGAATTATATCAATAAGTTTTGCTTTTTACAATATGGATAAAATTTATTTTGCTTACACTATACTTATTAATGAATTAGAAAAATAATTTGACTTTTACAAATTTATATGCTAATATATAATTAGCTTAAGCAAATGTGTCTTTAATCGTATGAAGTCAGTTTGCTATCAGTATGTGTACTGCAATTACACATACTATTTTTTTGCTAAAAATAAAAAAAATCGTAACTATTTAGAAACAGTACGATTTACATGGTACCGATGGTGGGACTCGAACCCACATGGTTTCCCGCTGGATTTTGAGTCCAGTGCGTCTACCAATTCCGCCAC
>CALXXJ010000057.1 GCA_944392665.1 uncultured Clostridia bacterium
TATAAAACATAATCTACTTGATCCATTACTTTTATTCCTTCTTTTGTTTTAAATTCATATTTTTTTCCTAATTGATATCCATATGCTTTTCCAATGGTTCCTTCTTCATTTGCCCATTGGTCCCATATATGAGAATGTAATTCACTAATTTTATTAGATTTTTTTTGCCATATCCATAAAATTTCATCTATCGCATTTTTAATTGTTTTTGTATTATTTCTTAAAGTTATCATTGGAAATTCTTTTCCAACATCATATTTATTTTGCACACCTACAATAGAAAAATAGTTGGCTTCTTCTCCATCATCCCATCTTGTTCTTACATGGGTTCCTTTTGATGAATGTCCATTTTTTATAATTTCTTTGCAAGTTTTTATAAATTGTTCATCTGCTTGTGTCATTTTAGATTCCTCCTATTACTTTATTTTTTTCAATATATCAAACTTTATATTTTTTTACAAGTTCTTTTGCTAATAATTTCTATAAGTTTAACAATAAAAAAGAAGAAAAAATCCAAAGATCAATTCTTCACGATAAATATTTTGAAAATCATACTATAACTACCTATTTTTATATAGTCTTTAAAAAATTTTTAACATCATCATAAACATAAAATGAACCAATCACAAAAGAAACATGATTCATTCTATCTTTACAAAATCGTATTGCTTTTTCTAAGTCCATTTCATACATCTCTGCTTTATCATTTAGTTTTTTAGCATATTCATACATAAGGTGTTTGTCTGTAAATAAGTTCTTGTCATTTCCATTTGTAAAAATATATACATTATCTTTGTCTAAAATATCTTCTATGATTTTGTGATAATCTTTAGATTTTAACACAGAAATCACATATATTTTTTTAGAATTTTTGTAATACAACTCTATCGTTTCTTTAAGATTTTCTATAGCTTGTTCATTATGTCCTCCGTCAAATATCATCGTCGGATTTTGATGAATTACTTCAAATCTTGCTTTATGGATTACAGATTTTAATCCATTTTTTATCACTTCTTCTGAAAGAAAATATCCCTTTTGGTTTAATATATCACAACATTCTAATACCAATGCAGCATTTTGTATTTGTTTTCTTCCTTTTAAGTTTACTTCTATATCATGATATTGTTTATAATCAAATATCTCCATATCATTTTTAAATCTCTGATTCTTTATCTCTGATTGTTTGACTATATGTAATGTATTATGTTTTTCTTCACAAGTTTCTGCAATGATATGATTTATGTTTGGCTCTTGCTCCATATAGACTGTCTCAGAATTTTCTTTAATAATTCCAGCTTTTTGTCTGGCAATCTCTTCTAATGTATTTCCAAGAATTTTCATATGGTCATATCCAATAGAACTGATAACTGAAATCATTGGATGAATAATATTAGTGCTATCATATAAACCACCAAAACCTACTTCCATTAAAACAATATCTACATTTTGTTTGTAAAAATATATAAAAGCAATCATTGTAAAAAATTCAAAAAAGTTCATTTCTATATTTTCTTTTTCAATGATTGGTTGTACTTCTTCAAAAATTTCTTGTATTTCTTCATCTTTAATATATTCCCCATTGATACTAATTCTCTCATTGTAACAAACCAAATGTGGTGAAATAAATTTCCCCACTTTTAGGTTAGAGTTTACTAAAATGCTATTTAACATTTCAATAACACTCCCTTTTCCATTTGTTCCGGTTACATGTATGTATCTTAATTTATTTTGTGGATTTCCCAATTTTTCCATTATCTTCTTCATTTTTTTGACAGATTGATTTTCTGTTTTTACTTGTGATTTTCCTGCTAACAGATTTTGTATATATTCTTGTATCTTCATGATTTCCTCTTTTCTATATATCCCACTTAGGAACATACTCCTCTTCGTGTTCTCCTAATTCTTGCATATATCCATTTTTGATATCCAAATCAAACACATAGTTTTCAATTTCTTGATACTCTTCTTTTGTTAATTTTCTATTTAAATCTTCCATTTCTTTTGCTCTATATGTAGGAAAATATTGTGCCATAATATCAATATATACCTCTTCATCCATATTTTCTTTAAGCCATTTTAAAACTTTTTTACTATTATCTATGTTATTAGGTAATACCAAATGTCTTATCATGACACCTTTTTGTATCATTCCTTTATCATTAAATGTAGGACTTCCTACTTGTCTATACATTTCTTGTATTGCTTTTGTAGCAATTTCAAAATAATTATCTACTTTAGAATATTTTTTGCCAACTTCATTATCATAATATTTTAAATCTGGCAAGTATATGTCAATATATCCTTCTAATAATTTTAATGTTTCGATATTTTCATATCCATTTGTATTATATATAATTGGAATTTTTAATCCTTGTTTCTTTGCTATTTTGATTGCCTCTATAATTTGAATTGTATAACTAGTTGGTGTAACTAAATTTATATTTTCTGCATGTCTATTTTGTTGTTCTATAAATATATTGGCTAATTCTTCTATTGAAATTTCTTTTCCCTTTCCTTTCTGGCTAATTTCATAATTTTGGCAATACACACAATTTAAGTTACAATTCGAAAAAAACACAGTTCCTGAACCGTGTTTTCCACTTATGCAAGGTTCTTCAAAATGATGAATAGAATATAAGCCTATTTTTATTTTATCTGTACTTTTACATCTACCAATTTCGTTTTTGATTCGATTAACACCACATCTATGTGGACATATTTCACATTTTTCTAAATCCATTATTCTCCCTCATTTGCTATAACATCTTCTGATTCTATATTTCGTACACTTGTTACATGTAGATTTTCATTTTCGTCTGTGCTTAACTTCACTTCTTTTCTAGTAAATTTATCTATATTGTCTTTTACAAATTGTTGTATATTTGTTTCTGCTTCTGTACTTTTTACTTCTCCTATTGTTTCATCATTTAAATTTTCTATTTGAATATTATAATCTGCATCAGTTGTTTCATATCCTTCTGAATAATCTTCTAAATATTCCACAATTTGAACAGTATATCCATTGTCCTGTTTTTGTATTTTATCCAATAAAAAAACATCTTCTTGATTATCTAGCCCACTTCCAATTGCATAATATGTATCTGTTTCCTCGTTATATTCCATATATTCATATCCTTCTCTCGGAAACTCTTTTTGTAATTCTTCACCAAAAATCTCTTTTGTCTTATCTTGCAATTGTTCATATGATAATTCATATTCTTCCAAATTTTTCTTAACAACTTCCCATAGCCAAACATCTGGTGCATCATTAATATTATCAAATTCAGGTAACGCATCTCCTGTAATTTCTCTCCACATATATATTTTTTGTAAATAGGTTTCAATTTGATTAATTTCATTTATGGATACTTCTGATGACTGATTACTTATTATTTTATTTTGTTTATATATATACATCCCCACAAATATCAATAATAATATGATAATAATTACAATCAACTTTTTCATTAGCATCTTTCTCCTGATTTTTCTTTTACACTCTCATATATCTTATTTTAACACACTTTATTATTTTTTTAGATTTTTTAAAATTTATGACAGGTTTCGACATATTTTTATTTTTCTCTTTGCTATAATTAACTCTGTTAACTAAAGAAAAGGGGGTAAATCCATGAATGTTGTAAAGTTACATGATAAAGATAGTAGAGTTATTGGAAATATGACTGGTCAAATAACCATTTCTATTTACAATGGAGAATTTAAGGGACATCCAAACTTTTTAATTCAATCAGATCATTCCGTTTCTGAAATCGCTGATATTATTGAAGATGTTTTATATTCTTATTAAGGCACATTTTTTGTGTCCTTTTTTATTGTATAGAAAATTGATAGTTGCATTGTTATAACTAAATCTATATCATGTTTTTTATATATTCCCTTTTGCAATAATCATAATATTGAAAATAACAATTATTAATATACTTATATATCTCACCTTTATCTTTCTTACGTTTTTCATTATAATACATTCTTATTCTTTTCGCAATATTTACTTAATTTTAAAATAACATAAAATTTTACTTATTTTTATTGTAATATTCTATCATTTCCTATAAAATATTTTTAGGGGGGATTTATTTTATGAATGATAATCAAGATTTTGATACAAAAAATAAAGCACATATTCAAGAAGTCTATGTAGATAAGTCTATTTTTTTCTTAAAATTTTGTATAGGTATTTCTCTATTTAGTGTAATTACTTACTTAATTGCTCTTGAATATAACGCTTTTGATTTTGGATTTATTTTTGAAGTTATTTCACTTGTCTTTGTGATACTATCTATTGATAAATTAAAAAAACAAAAATTACAATCAGCAAAAAAATGTATTGTTATTGCTATGATTCCTATAGGTTGGCTAATTATATATGACTTTATTAACTTACTAGCAAATCTAAATGAAGTTATGGCAAATGTTATTGAATACTATACAACTTGGGATAGATATTTTTATTCTTTAAGACCTTATCTTGTTGATGTAACATTAATTGCATTGATTGTGTTATTATACAAATCTTATTCATCTGTTAACAAGGCTGATGGGACCACAGTATCAGATAGTTATGTAGATACATTTTACAATAAATTATGAGATAATGACTTGTTGTCTTTGACATTAAAAAGATAGTTATCTATTTTTTAGTTTTAAATAGATAACTATCTTTTTTTAAAATTTTATATTTTCTTCTTCATCAAATAATACAGCATCATCTTTATATAATTCTTCTTTCTTATCTTCCATATTTTCTAACCTATGTGCCAGATAGAATATGATACATATAGTAATACAATATATGACCATATATAATATTGTTTTTACTTTGAAATTTGTATAAGCATTTACACTTTCTTCTATATATGCTTCTTTATCATCTAAATATTGAATTCCAGATAATCCAATGGTTAGTCTTTTTGAACCTGTATTTCCTTGTTCATATGTTTCGTAAAATTCTCCAAAAGTTTCTTCATTATATTGACTATCTAAATATATTTTTGAGCCTAGATGAATAAGGACAATTAATAATGATATGATCCCTACTAATTTTAACCCTTTTATGATTGTTTCTTTTTGTTTGGATAATATTGTAATCAGTCCCGCTAAAATAACCGTAGCAAAAATACTAATCAATTGAAAGGTTAAAAATGTTGTTTTTGTTTCTGCTATTGGATCGTAAAATGTAATTTGATAAGCAAACAGATATACTGCAACTGCTATCAGAATGATAAGAAAAGCTGAAATTAGCTCCATGGCAATAAAAGTTTTATCATAATGTATAATAATATATCTATGCCTCCAATAGTGTGAATAATGTGGTACTCCATATCCCCCATTTCCATTGTCTTGTCCTATATCTATATTAGGAACCTCTCCTCTATTTCTAAACATACCCCTTTTTCTCCTTTTGTAATTATTTTAAATTAATAGTATCATATAATGTTTTTTATTTCAATGTTTCTTTACTGTTTTTTGTTTCCTTTTTCTTTATTAGTATTAAAATTCATAGTCTCTCCTTTTCAAAACATTTGTTTGTTAATTGTGTAAAAATAAAATACAAGTTTCCTTGTATTTCATGGTGCCAACGAAGTAGATATCTACAACTTTTTGACTCTCGTAACAATTGATACAAATATCAATCAATTTATTAAAGTATATCATATTCTTGATAAAATGCAATACAAAATTACTAAAATTTTTAAAGTAATGAAAAAGACCATCCTATGGGGATGATCTTACCTTTTCTTTGGCAAATGAGACCTAAAAAAGGATTTTGGAGACGTAATTCACCGACTCAAATAGCTTTTCCGTTGTATGTAAGGTTGCTCCAACGAGTAATCTTGAGTCCATCGAACTCAAAGCTAGAACCCACAGGCATTGTTGCCATACGTTCAAATACATATTCAGGAGCCTTCACGTACAGACATAGAGCCTCTCTCGTCATCAATGCAGGTGCAACAACATCCATATAGGAAATCTCAGAGAGAACCTCTTTAATTTTGTTGTCGTCAGCACTGTTTTCGAAGCAAATTCCCATTACACGAAAAACTCCACGTTCTTTGTCCACTGCATACTGAGTTCTGTTGTAAGTCATATTTTCTCCTTTCTCTGTGCCATCCTTAATTGTGGTATGGTCTTACCAGAAAGCACTTTTGACTTTTGCATAACTTAATTATAGCACATTTTACATAAAATCTCAAATTTATTCCTAAATTTTGCCAATATTTATAGAATTAAATAAATATAATGCCACTTTATTTTGCTCTGTTGTTTCCATTTCCATAAGTTTAGCCATTGCAAACATTACAGGCTTGTACTTTCCAAAGTTTATTAAAGTAGTTCTATATTCTTCATCTATATCCTTTAACATTTCATCAAATTTTTCA
>CALXXJ010000058.1 GCA_944392665.1 uncultured Clostridia bacterium
TCTCATCTTCTGGTACATATGGGTTATATGGATTATATTTTCTCCATGTTCCTCTTTCTATTTCTCCTATATCATTATGACTAATTTCTAATCTACTCATTTCTTTTGCCATTGGATGTTTGAAATAATAAAATTTCTTGGCTTTTACAGGTTTGATTCCTTTTTCATAGATAATACAATCATCATTATCCATTCTTCTTAATTCATCTGGCGTCATTAATGCCCTTGCCATTACTTGGTCTGATACGCTCTTTCCTGTTTTCCAGTTTTGTCTATCTCTGTTGATAGATATACTATCTCTTTCAATTGTCTTTTCCCCTAGAGCTTTTGAAAAATATTCAACCGTTTTATATGAGTTACTTCCTAAGAATACGTGTGTATCACAGTTACCCATGATCGTTTCATATGATTTTTCATATACGGCTTCTAATTGATCTATATTTTGTAAAATAACACTAAATGATATCTTTCTACTTCTAGAGGTAGAAATCTTTTTATCGAAATCTGGTATTTTACCAATATTCGCAAACTCGTCTAGTATGAAAAAGGTTTGTTCTTTTAATGCCCCTCCATTTTGGTCTGCAAAGTCATATAATTGTTGTATCATCTGTGCAAAGAATATTGTTAATAAGAAATCATAAGCTGTGTGTGTATCTGATGATATAACATATACCGCTGTTTTTTCATTTCCTATTTCCTCAAAATTAATTGTATCTGTTGAAGTTAGTTCTGCTATTTCTTTTGAATCAAATTTACCAAGTTTAGATTGTAATGAACTCAAGATAGAACTATATGTTTTTTCTGGTGCAATTTCAATAGATTTATAGTTCATTCTTGCAGGATGGTCATATGGTAATTGACTCATTAATTCTGTTAAAAGGTTATTTCCTCCATTTGTATTAGCTGCTCTAACCAATTCCGCACAACTTGCTAAGTTTTGTTCTTCTTCTGGTCTTGTTGCTAATAAATAATAAATTAAAGCTTTTAGTAACATTTCAGCAGAATCATCCCAAAATGGATCTGAGCTTGCTCCTTCTGCTTTTTGTCCTTTAACAATAGTATTAGCAATAACATCAACATCTAATCCTGATGATACATGCATTAATGGATTATATCCATCACTATATTCTGGTCTTACAAGGTTTAATACTTTAATTTTATATCCATGTGCTTTTAAATATCCTGCTGTTCTATCATATAATTCTCCTTTAGGATCTGTAAATACATAAGAACCTAGCATTTGATAAGCATTTGGAATTGAGTATGATGCAGATTTACCAGATCCTGATCCGTCCAACTACTAGAACGTTTACATTTCCTCTTTTATCAACTGGTAAGTAATTGTTTTCCGCTAAAATAATTCCCTTATTTTTACTTAATATTTCGTATTGTTCTCCTCTTTGACTCCAATCACTAGAACCATGTTCTATATCAGAAAATTCATTTTTAGGAGCTGATCTTACAAATCCTATAAAGAAAAATAATGCATAAAAAATCGTTACGACAATTAATGTTGAAAAATATGTTCCAAAAGCACCTTCTGTTAGTACAGTTCCTAATGTGTTAAGTGGATGTGTTATACAAGCTCCAAATGTTTCTATAAATACTTGTAAATTAAATTGTCCACTGCTATTTGCTTGAAATGTACTATGTGCTATAGGCGTAACAAATACTATGGCTATAAATATCCATAGTATTGCGAAAATGATAAAATTTGTTCTATTTCTTCTAATTGCGCCCTCAATTTTGTAATTCACTTAAAATCACCTACTCTTTTGTTTTATCTATATTTCATGCTCATTTGCTTCTGGATTCTTATTTCCTGTTGATTTTTCTTTTAATATTTCTGCATTTATTCTTTTCATTCTTTCTACTTTATAATCCATTTTTTCTGTATCTTTTCTTTGTGTATTATCTCCTCTATGCCCCTCTTTATTGATTGCTACCTTTCTTACTGATAGTTGCATATTAGAAACACCCAAACTTATCAATAATTTTTCGGCATCATCTTTTGATGCTCTTGTTGCATCTCCAGGTTTTTCCCCTGGTCTTAGGTGGTTTCTTTCACAGTTCACTATCGAAAAACATAGTTTGCTTCTTCCATCTGTTAAATTTGTACTACTCATTTAAACTTTCCTCCCTTAATCTCCTTTTTCGTCTCTGATTTCAAAAGCGAAATAAGGTTTATTTGGTTTCAACTTACATTTTCCTTTTACTTCATTTGTTTTTTCATCAAAATAAAGTACAGGTTTTACTTCTTCTGTAGTTTCTGGGTCTATTACACATATTGGTCTCTTCAAATTTGGTGTATACTTAAAGTCTTTGATTTCTGTTTCTTTTTCTGAATATATACTATCAAATTTCAAAGGCATTGGTTTTTTGCTGATAGAAACTTTATCACCTTCCAAAATGGCAGTATTAACAACAACTCTATCTTTTCCAAAAGACAATATAACTAACTCATCTTGATCTATTGATGGAAAATCTACATAAAAAGTCTTTCTAATCATATCTCCTCTTATCTCATCTGTTGATTCTAATCTTTCTAAAGCATATTTTGGATATTCCTTTAATAAGGCTTTTGGAGTTTTTATGATTTGATAGATTACTGTACTTACTCCCTTCGGATCTGTAATGCTAAAGCTCTTTCCTTCCCATGTCTCCATTTTTTTCCCTCCGTTTCTATGTTTTTTAATCCATAGCTTGTCATTTGTATGATTTATTTTCACACTCACTATTTATTTTACATGAAAATACATATATTGTCAATATGTATTTTATGTAAATATAGTGTTTTTTTATTAGTCTTTCCTTGGATTAAAGGTTGATATATGATCTAATTCTTCAAATATCTTCTTTTCTTCATTTGTTAATTTCTTAGGTACCATGATTTTTACCTCTGCAATTAAGTCTCCTCTTGAACCTTTTCCGTCTTTATAACCTTTTCCTGGTATTCGAATTTTTTCTCCACTTTGTATTCCTTGTGGGATATACACTTTTGTTTCTTCATCGATTGATTGAATATTCACTCTTGTTCCTAAAGCTGCTTCCCATGGAGTGATTAATAAATCTGTGTACATGTCGCTACCTTGTAATTTAAACCTTTTATCATTCTTTATATTGATTTTTATAAACAAGTCTCCATTTTTAGCACCATTTATTCCAGGTTTACCTTGTCCTATTAATCTTATTTTTTCACCATCTCTTATTCCTTGAGGGACAGTTACTGTAAATGTTTTCATCTTTCCATCAACCGTTCTCAAAGATATTTTCTTATCTAATCCATAAAAAGCTTCATATATTGTCGTATTGATTTCTGTTTCAACATTTTCTCCTCTTAATGGTTCTTTCCCTTTATTCTCTCTTTTCTCTTCATGGCTTTGTTTAATATTTCCAAAAAACATTTTTACAATAGAATCTTTTCCTTTAATATTAAATTTTTTGTTAACTAAATTATGCGAATTCCATATTCTATCATATTTTCTTTTAGAACTTGGTACAGATAAAACTCTATATGCTTCATTTATATCTTTTATACGTTCTTCTGCTAAACTATCTCCTACATTTACATCTGGATGATATTTTTTAGCTGCATTTCGATATGCTACTTTTATTTCATCAATAGAAACTCTACTGGTTTCTAACCCCAAAATTTTATAATAATCTTTAAAAATCATTTGACATCCTCCCCAATAATCAGGTGTTTTTATTATACCATAAAAATGAAAAAAATCCATACTTTTATGGATTTTTTATCACATTTACTCTTGAGCTAAATCTATTAATTTGTCTAACAACTCATTATACTGTATTCCTTCAGCTTCAAACAATTTAGGATACATGCTTATTTTTGTAAATCCTGGTAATGTATTAATTTCATTAATATAAATCTGATTTGTTTTATCTTCTACAAAGAAATCTACTCTCGATAATCCTTTTCCATCAATTGCTTCAAAAGCCTTTACTGCTAATTTTTTTATTTTATTTGAAACTTCTTCATCTAAATTTGCAGGAATAATTGTTTTAGAATCTTCATTTTGGTATTTTGCATCATAACTGTAAAATTCATCAGCAGGTTTTATTTCCCCCACACAAGATGCGATTACATTTTCATTACCAAGTACGGCACATTCTACTTCTTTACCTTGAATTCCTTTTTCTACTAAGATTTTTTTATCAAATTTTCCTGCATATTGTATATGTTCTTTTAATTGTTCTTTATTTTCAGCTTTATTAACTCCCACACTTGAACCTGAATTAGAAGGCTTCGTGAAAACAGGAAAACCTATTTCTTTAGCTACTAAATCTACACTTTCATCTAAAGTCATTATTGTTTTATTGAATTCTTTATCAATATATTTATAATTATCTTTATATTTTTCTAAATATATGTATGGTGCTTGACTGATATTTGCTTTATCAAAAATAACTTTTGCATAAACTTTATCCATTCCTATCGTTGATGCTAATACACCACATCCAACATATGGTTTTTCTATCATTTCAAATAATCCTTGAATGGTTCCATCTTCTCCATATGCACCATGTAATACTGGAAAAAGAACATCTAATTTTTGTAAGTATTCCATTATGTTTTCTATCTTTTTCATATCTTCATGAATTTCTATATTTTCTAGGTTATCATACTGATACCATTCTCCACTTTTTGATATATATATTGGAAAGATTTCATATTTGTTTTTATCTAGATTTTTTAGAATAGAATTTGCTGACATAACAGAAACTTCATTCTCTGTTGACATCCCACCAAAAATAAGTCCTAGTTTCTTTTTCATAATATCCTCTCCTTCAGTTTATATTTATTTAAACTCTCCTTTTATCTTTTCAGCTATATCGAAAAATCTCATGCCATTTGATGCTTTAAACAATATTACATCTTCTACTTGAATTATCTTTCTTAATAAGTCTACAATATTTTCTTTATTTTCAAAATAATATATGTTTTTTTCATCAAAACCATTTTCTTTTGCAGATTCAACTATATATTTTGCATTTTCACCACTGCAAATTAAAATATCTACTTTGTTTTCACATACAATTTTGCCAATTTCTTTATGTAATGCTAAAGCAAACTCTCCAGTTTCTAATATATCTCCTAATACTGCAATCCTTCTATTGGCCTTCATATGATTCATATATGCTAAACTTGCCTTCACAGATTCTACACTAGAATTGTATGCATCATTAATTAGCTTAATACCATTTTTTAATTCTATGACTTCCATTCTATTTTTTGTAAGAGAAAATGTTTCAATTCCTCTTTTTATATCTTCATTTTCTATATTTAATAATTCTCCTACTGCAATGGCACATAAACTATTTAATACAAAATGCTCTCCTCCAATAGGAACTTTTATTTTTTCTTCTTTGTTGTTTAAATGGATTTGATACTCACTGCTATCTTCGTATAATTGAATGTCTTTTGCTTGTATATCACTTTTTTCATTGATTCCGTATGTTTTTATGTTTATTCTATCTTTATTTTCTTCATACCATTTATGTAATAAATCATTATCATTATTTATAACCATATATGGATTTTTTGCACCATCTAGTATTTCTAATTTTGCCTTTAATATATTTTCTCTGGAACCTAAATTTCCTATATGTGAAGTACCTATATTCGTAATAATACATATGTTAGGTTTTTCAATCTCGGAAAGTAAATGAATTTCTCCAAAATGATTCATTCCCATTTCTAACACAAATGCTTCAATATCATTTGGTGCATTTAATATCGTAAATGGCATTCCAATATTATTGTTATTATTTCCTATTGTTTTACATATTTTATATTTTTGTGCTACAACATTAGAAACTAAGTCTTTTGTACTTGTTTTTCCTACACTACCAGTTATAGCAATTACAGGTACATTATATATATCTCTTTTATAACTTGCTAATTTATATAATGCTTGTAAAGTATCTTCTACTTCTATAATCACTTTGTCTTGATATTTTTCTATATCTTGCTTATCAAATTCTATACCTTGAACAATAACTCCTATTGCCCCATTATCTAATGCTTTCTTCCAAAATACATTCCCATCAAAATTTTCTCCTTTGATTCCTATGTATATATCTCCTTCTTTTATTGTTCTTGTATCTTTAGAAAATTCTTTGCATACTAAACTTTCGTTTCCTATAATTAATTTTCCACCTATACATGTCACTATATCTTTTATAGTTAAATTTTTCATTTTTTCACCTCTATATCTTTTAAAATTATATGATAAAAATTCTTTTTTTGCAACTATATAAAGGATTTTGATAGCATAAATTTTTAGTAGGATTTCTCTTCATTAAAATCCTAAACTGACTTTGTTTCTTGATTTTTGAG
>CALXXJ010000059.1 GCA_944392665.1 uncultured Clostridia bacterium
TCTTCTACATGTTTTTCATGATATAAAAAACAACTTAAAACACAAGCACCAATACCAAAGCTTTCAGCTGCTAATATCATATTTTCAATAGATAAAGCAGAGCTTAATATATATTCTTTATATTTAGGGTCATTGTCCTTATTTGCTAATACTGCAATAATGATAGGAGCATCTTTTATAAATTGTCTATCTTCATATTGTAATGCTAATTGTTCCTTAATCTTTTGATCTTCTATAACAATATATTCTGTTACTTGACAATCTGGTTTTGGTTTACCTCCAAATGGTGCATTTCTTCCACAATTTATGATTGTTTCTATTATATCTTTTGGTATTTTTTTATTTACATATTTTCTGTGACTTCTTCTATTTGTAATTAGATTAATTATTTCACTATTAACTTGGTTCATAAAATTTTCTCCTTACTTCCTTTCAATATTTGTGAAAAAATCTTTTTATTCTATTTAATATCTTAGCAAAAGCAGACTCTTTATGTTCTATTATTGCAACATTTTCTGTTTTTTCTTCTTTTGTTTTTCTTTTAAACAAATTATCAGGATTATACTTTTCTCTTAATTCTCTATCTTTTATTATGTCATTTTCATGATATATGGCAATTAACTTTTCTTTTTCTTCCTCGTCATCACACCAATAATTTAGATTTAACCATGCCAAAATAGCTATCGTTTTTCTTTGCAACTTATTATCTAGTATTTCTTCTGAAAACTCTATATTAGGATGGTAATTATTATTTTTTTCTTTTTTTATTAATTCTCTAATTTTATATGGTATTTTATTTACATATCTATCTTCCATTTTACTTAAGATTTCATCAATTTCACTATATGCAGAGGCAATGTCATTATTCATATTCCTCTTCCTCCATTTTCTTTTTTCCTATCTTCTTCTTTGGTTAGTTCTGCTCTTAATCCTTCTGCTACACTATTTATTTCTTTGATTCCTAATTTTATTTTCCTGCCACTTGTTAGTTTATGAATCCAAAACATAGAATCTCTTGATGTATCTTTTTCTAGTTCTTTTTGTTTTACCATAACATTTTCTGGTTTCCAAACTATGTTTCCATCCGTTCCTGCTATATATTTATCTGAAAATATTTTTTTTAGTGTTTCTATTTTTTCACTATCTTCAAGCATCTTATCTGTTACCATTATGCCAGAAATAAAACTTTCTGGTATTCCTAGTGGAATTTCATATCCATTTTCATATTCACCTGGTTCACCTTTATATAGCTTTTCTCCTACCATTTTTCTTGCTGCAGCCGTAGGATTGATAATAAATGCTATTCTTGATGTTCTTGTATCTGTTGGTAGAAATCTTGCCTCTTCTCCTTTATAATATTTTACTCCATCTATTTCCATAACATTTGGAGCCATTCCTTTTGTTTTCTTTCTTACCATACGTGTATCATAATCTTCATAATAGTCTGCTAATCGTTGCTCTTTTGCTACTTTATATGCACAAATTGATTTCCCATAACTTGTGTCGCCTACATTGTTTCTAAATACTGGAGCTACAAGCCCTACATTTTTTATATTTTCTAAAATTGATATATCAAAATTTGCTCCATGCATTAATGTATCTTTTTCTAAAATAACTTTTCCATCTTGATCAACTTGCACAACGGTTGCAGGTTTCATTTTTCCTAATTTTAAGAAAGTCATTGCATTTTCCCACATCTTAGGATTCTCTGAGCAAAATGCTTTTAGTTCTTCTAATCCATTAAATGTTTTATTACCAATCCTTATTTTTTCTGAAATCATCTCTTGAAATTTTTTTCTTCCACTTTTAGATAAGATATCTTCTATAAACTTTTTCTTTTCTATATCAGTCATTTGAGGTACTTTTTCTCTAAATAGATTTAAAATATGTATCAGTTCTTTATCACCAATCATTTTTCTTATGTATTCTTTTATATCACACCATCCATTTTGCATAGCACCAATACTGTTTATATTTGCATAAATTTCATAAGCTGCTGGAACAAGACCTTTAGCTGTATCTGTTCTTAAATACTTTTTGTCAATACCTCCTGCTAATCTCACTCTATCTAATGCGTCTGCATCTTTTAAGATATTTGTTAATTTTGTTGCCCTTGCTATATCTTTTATTCCATACATTTGGAATATTTGTTGCATATATTTATCATCTGTACTATGCGCTGTTATCATGGCTTTCATCAAATCTTTCTCTTCATCTGAAAATGATTCTTTTGAAATCACTGTATCTAATTTTTGGCTAGCTCTTTCTCCATGTTTATTATCTTCGCTATCATTTATCCTACCTATATCATGATACATAGCTGATTCAATAATCAACCTAAAATCCTGTTCACTAACATTTTCTTTTAAAGCAATATACCCTGCCATTAAACTTGTTCTTAAATTATGGTCAATACCATGTTTAATGCTTCCTTGATATAATTTTGATTCTTGTATTCCATTTAGCATTTGCTTGAAAGTTTTTCCATACCTTGAATTGATTAATTCTTCTATAACTTGTTTTCCAGATACATAATGTGATTGAGAATTAATTTCTTTTTTTGCTTGGACTAATGAATTTCTCCATTCAAATCCTAATGCAAATTCTATTTCTTTTATCGTTTTTGGTATATCCATTTTTCTTCTCCCTTTTTCTTCAGAATATAATTTTTTATTTCCTTTAACTTTATAATCTCACTTTTATCCGTTTTTTAATTCATTTAATTTACTAATTTGTTCTTCATTCAATAATGCAAAATAATATGTTTGATAATTTTCAAAAACGACGATTTTATACTGAAACTCTTTTAAATATTTATTAATTACATTTGTATCATTTATTATTGTATCAAGTGATTCTTTTCTACGATTTTCTATTTTCTCATCATCAAATTGATATATCATTTCTGGTGTTATTTTTAAATCCACTTGGAATTCATCTAATAATTTATTGATACTATAACACAAAAGACTGGCATTTCCTCTATACATATTGGTAGTTTGCTCAATAATGTAATTTTCTTTTTTTAATTTTTCCAACATCTCCTGTGTATTAGCAAAATAACTCTCATGACTTCCTATTCTATAATTTGAAATAATATAAGCTAATTTTCTTATCATGGCTCTATCTTCTAGATTTGTTACTGTATATACATATCCATCAAAAATAAATTTTCCGTACTTTTCTTCCATCCTTATTTTTGCTTCTTCTATTTTTTTAGACTCTTTATTTTCGATTTTTTTCTGAATGAAATATAATAATTCACATATAACAATACTTATTCCTGTAAGAACAAAGACTGTTGCAGCTATCTCACTAAGCAGATCATCTGTTTTTTCTTCTTTGACACATATTCCTAATATTGCAAAACTAATAAAACATATCATTCTTAAATAATATTGATTTTTTTTTAATTTTTCAGAATAGCTATTTACTTTTGCGAATAATTTATGTGTATTGCTCAGTGTTCTGATAGCAATAAGTCCAATAACATATATGTATATAGATGTCCCTTCTAATGGTATAAAAATAACACCAATCAAATAAACAATCCATATGAGTATTTCTCTAATATTATTTTTTAAAACTTTCATCCTATTCTCCTATTTCATTAAATTCTTCTAATTTTTCAAATGAAATAATCTCCATAAGTATCTCTCCCTTAATATTCTTTATCTATTATCATTTTCCTTGATAATTCTATATATTTCTCCCCAATTACTAACTTCTCTTAAGTATTCATTTTGTTCTAACTTTTTCATTTCTTTATCTCTAAAATAAATGGATTTTATTCCATTTTCTGATAATTTTTTACATACATCATAAGAATCATCTATCATATAATCTATCTTTTCTTTTTGTGCAACTTCTAATTTATCATCTTGTTTCCAATAGTATTTATTAAATGAGATATGTTCTTTATTAAATTTTTCTATTGCAACATCTTTCATTTCTTCTATCATTCCACCTCTTGCAGATATTACAATTAATTCATGTCCTTCATTTTTCAACATATTTATTACATCTTTTGCTCCTGGTATTAAATTAGTTTGCTTTGATAATTTTAAAAAATATTTGTTAATAAAATTCATTCTTTCTTCTTCTGTCCAATTATATCTATTTCTTAAATAATGTTCATTTCTATTAATAATACCATCTTTTTTTAATTCTATGAAATCATATAAATCTCCATAAGTTTTTAGAACTCTTTCATAATCTAATACTACTCCATCTATATCTATTCCTATTTTCATATTATTTTCAACCTCTTTCCTTTATACTTAATTTATATCATAAAAGTTTTAATTTTCATAGTATTTGTCTAATATTAAAAAATAAAGCACATTTTTGTGCTTTATTAGTTTTATTATTTTTTATTTCTAAAATTGATTTGGCAATTGGTCTATGCTAATACCATCTCCTACATTATCCCAATCTATTTTTATATTTTCAAATCCTTCATTTTTAAAGTCATTTAACCTTTTATAATCATTTTCTTCCATTTCAAAATCTAAAGATTTTATATTTTCATCTATTCTATAACAGTTTGTACTCTTAATTAAAACATTAATTTTCTTTTCTTTCATTATCCAATTTAATATAATTTGATTTTGAGTTTTATTGTATTTTTGTGATAATTCTACTAATAATTCATAATTTTTTAATTGCGTTCGATTTCTTCTTAAAGGCTGATATGCAACAAATTCAATATTATTTTTCTTGCAATAATCCAATATTCCAATATTTTCATTTATTTTACATTCTAAATTATAGACACCTTCAAAAAAATCCAATTTAACATTTGTATTTATTTCTTTTAATTGTTCTAATGAGCAATTACTGATTCCTAAATATCTTGTTTTACCTATTTCTTGTAGTCTCTTCATTTCAAAATAAGTATCTACTAAAGGAAGTTTTGTAAATTTAGGTGAATGTAATTGTAAATTATCTACATAGTCCAAATTTAATATATTTAAATATTCATTTAGTTGCTTTTCAATATCAGATTTTTCGTTTACTGTTGGCTCTATATTAACACTTATAAATAAATTTTCTCTACCACACTTTTCAATAAAGCTTTTTAATAATTTTACAATATTACCATTTTCATATAACATATACAAAGATAAATAATTTTGTCCTAATTTGTATGAATGAAATAAAGCTTCTATATCTTTATTATCTTGATAATTGATTTTCCATGTGCCTATTCCTATTGGGAATATCTTCTCTTTATTAATCATAAAATCATTTACATTTTCCATTTGATAATGTGTTTCTGTTTCTCCATATATTTTAAATCCCAATTGTTCATATAATTTTTTTGCTGGATTATGTTTAAATACTTGTAAAATTGTTCTAATTCCTTTTTTATGATTTTCTTTTAACTGTTCTTCTAAAATTTTTCTTCCTATCCCTTTATTTTGATATTCTGTTAAAATACTTATTTCATTTATAAATAAATCTCCATCTTCAGTTGTATGTACTACATATACTCCTATTGGCTTATTATTAGCCATGATAATTCTTTTATGAGATAGGTGCTCGTTTAAATCTTGTTGCAGTCTTTCTTTTTGGTCATCATCTTTCCAGCCCCAAATTCTATCAACATACCATTTAAAATTTTCTTTTTTCAGCTCAAACAAAAAATCAAAATCTTCTAATGTGCAATTTCTAAAGCTATATTCCATAATCTTATTCTCCAATCTTTGAATTACATTTGAAATTGTAATTATTTTCTCTTATATAACTATGTACTTTTCTCCAATTATTCACTATATCTATATAAAATATAGTTCTTCATGTCTTTTTTATATCACAAATTAACAATTTTTCATAGTTTTTTGTTGATATTCATAGAATATATTGGAAATTAAAATTGCTTTTCAAAGCTTATATTATAATTTTTTAAATTTTAGTTATATAAATTTCCATAGGACAAATTTTTTGATTTTTTCATAATATAAAAATCCATATTACGAATTTTTTGATTTTTTCGTAATATAAAAATCCATATTACGAATTTTTTGATTTTTTCGTAATATAAAAATCCATATTACGAATTTTTTGATTTTTTCGTAATATAGATT
>CALXXJ010000060.1 GCA_944392665.1 uncultured Clostridia bacterium
CATATACCTTTACAAAGAATGATGAATTTACATTCATATATCAAGATGACTATGGATTTAGTGGAGAAGCAAAAGCTACCGTAAATTGGATAGATAATGAAGGACCAAAAGCAAATATCAGTTATAGTATAGAAGAAATAACCAATCAAGATGTTGAAGTGACAATAACTGCTGATGAAGCAATTAGAAATCAAATTGATGGATGGGAATTTACAGATGGCACAAATAAAGAAATGAAAAAGAGCTATTCACAAAATACAGAAGAGACCATAAATATTGAAGATGAACTAGGAAACAGTTCAGAAGTAAAAATATCAATAAAAAATATTGATAAAACACAGCCTAAGATTTCAGGAGTAGAAAATGGTAAAACATATGAAGAAGCTGTAACACCAAATGTAACAGATGAAAATTTAGAAAAGATTACATTAATAAAAGATGGTAGTCCAGTAAGCAATTATGCGAACGGACAGGAAATTACGACAAATGGTAAGTATACATTAACAGCTACAGACAGTGCAGGAAATGAAACAACTGTAGAATTTACAATAGAAAGAGAAGAAATAGATGATACGATTACTTCTTCAGAATATGAAGTAGATATGGAAAATTTAAAAATTAGTAGAATTTCACCAGAAACACAATTATCAAGCTTTAAGAATAGTGTTACAACAGAAGTGGGATATAAAATAGAAAACCTTGCAGGTCAAGAAATTAAAAATACAGATAGGATAGGGACAGGATATACATTGATAACAGATACAAGAAAAGAATATAAACTAGTTGTAATAGGTGATTTAGATGGTGATGGACAAGTTAAATTAGCAGATTTAGCTCAAGCTAGAAAACATTATCTGCGAGTAGAAATTTTACAAGGTGTATATAAGGAAGCAGCAGATTTGGATGGAAATGGAAATATTGCATTAATAGATATTTCTAATATGAGAAAAGTCGTTTTAGGAATGCAAGACATTTAGGTTTTGATATTATTTTGATATTAAATTTTAAAAAATATATTTATAATTAAGGAGGTTTAAATTGAAAACAAAATTAAAAATTATGCTTATTATGCTAATGATAATCATGTTAATAACTGTATTTACAACTTCTGTAAAGGCAGAATACTCTGCTATAGTAACCATGACTCCTGATAAAACAGAAGTTAATCCAGGAGATACAATATCAGTTGTTGTAAATTTAGAGGACGTTGTAGATGCTGGAACAGGAGCAAGTGAAATGGCAGGATATGTGGAATATGATTCAAATTTTATTGAAAGTATTTCATCAACACAAGGAACATGGGCGACAAATCCAGAAACAGGAATGTTTCTTCTAAGTGGAAATATACTAACAGAAGATGGACAATTTGCTGTATTACAATTTAAAGTAAGTGAAAATGCAACAGGATCTTCATCAGTAACATTTACACAAATCATAACATCAGATGGTACGGCAGAGCCATCTAGTCCAGATATCACTTTGACATTTACAGTAGCAGATCCAGAGGATCCAAGTAATCCAGAAGATCCAAACAATCCAGAGGATCCAAGTAATCCAGAAGATCCAAACAATCCAGAGGATCCAAGTGATCCAGAAGATCCAAGTAATCCAGAAGATCCAAGTGATCCAGAAGATCCAAATAATCCAGAGGAACCAGGAGAGGATAATACAGCAGGAGGAAATAATATAATAGGTGGTAATACAAATATAAACAGTATTAGAGGAAATTCTACAGGTAATGTTGCAACACAAACAAAATTACCATATGCAGGAACAGGAACAGGAATGATAATAGCAGGTGTGATATTAGTAGTTATTATTATAGGATCTTATGTATTATATAAAAGATATCAAAAAATCTAGGAATTAGAAATATTTTCTAAAAAAGGCTTGTTTTTCAAGCCTTTTTATGATACAATATTATCTGTAAGAAAAATAAAACAAAACCAATTAAAAAGCAAAGTATATATATTTCAAATATTTACAAGAGAAAATGGTCATTGGCTGGAAACCATTAAATATCGTATATAGAAAATTCACTTTTTAGGTCCTTTTTTGAAATGATAGTAGGAAAAGGCGGTTGGACCGTTAAAACTATAACGAGGTTAGTATAAAACATACTAATAAATTTAGGTGGTACCACGGAAAATAACCATTTCGTCCTAACAGAAACTAGGAAGAGATGGTTTTTTTGATGACATGAGTTTAAATTTTAAGTAAAATTTAATGAAGGATGTTGATAGATATGAATAATGAAGGAAAATGTCTTGAATATTATTTTGATTCAAAAACCTTTACAAAAGAACAACTAATCAAAAACATTGAAGAGGCAAAACAAGAATTTCCAAATAAGAAAGTAGAACCAAATTTATTTTTAAATGAATGGGGCGTATATATTTTAAAAATCCATTTTACAGACAAGATAGAATATGTTAGTAACTTTAAAGAAAAAAGAAAAAACAAAAAGGTACTACTTCTTACAGAAAAAAATAGGAAA
Organism: uncultured Clostridia bacterium; assembly: GCA_944392665.1. Taxonomy (GTDB): domain Bacteria; phylum Bacillota; class Clostridia; order TANB77; family CAG-508; genus CAG-269. The sequence goes on from CALXXJ010000060.1 coordinate 2,498, forward strand.
ATTAGTGAAAAAAGAACATCATTTTTAAACAGAAAATATGGACAATATAAACAAACAAAAGAATATCGTCCACTATGAGGTTTATGGGTAGCCTTTTAAAAACCCAAATTTAAGAATAAGGAATGGACAAAATGAAAGAACAAATTGCAAGTATCAAAGAAAAATCTATTAAGGAGATTTCAGATTCTAAAGATTTAAAAGAATTAAATGAATTAAGAGTAAAATACTTAGGAAAAAAAGGAGAACTAACCCTTATCCTAAGAGGAATGGGAGGATTATCTCCAGAAGAAAGACCAGTTATTGGAAGTCTAGTAAATGAATTAAGAGAAGAAATTGAAAGTTTAATTCAAAGTAAAGAAAAAGAATTTAAAAATCAAGAACTTTTAAAAAGATTAGAAAATGAGACAATTGATGTTACAGAACCAAGCAAAAAAGTTGTTTTAGGATCTTTACATCCAATTACCAAAATTATAGAAGAAGTAGAAGAAATATTTTTAGGAATGGGATATGAAATTGCTGATGGTCCAGAAGTAGAAAAGGCAACATATAATTTTGACAAATTAAATACACCACCAGATCATCCAGCAAGAGATGTTCAAGATACATTTTATATCACAGATGATATCGTATTGAGAAGTCAAACATCACCTGTTCAAGCAAGGGTTATGGAAAATCAAAAACCACCAATCAAAATCATATGCCCAGGAGCTGTATATAGATCAGACAGTGTTGATGCAACACATTCACCAGTGTTCCATCAAGTAGAAGGATTAGTAGTTGATAAAAACATTTCTATGGCAGACTTAAAAGGAACTTTAGAAATGTTTGCTAAAAAATGTTTGGGAGAAAATACGAAAATAAGATTTAGACCACATCATTTCCCATTTACAGAACCATCAGCAGAAGCAGATGTATCATGCTTTGTATGTGGAGGTAAAGGCTGTAGAGTATGTAAAGGAGAAGGTTGGATAGAATTATTAGGATGTGGAGAAGTTCACCCAAATGTTTTAAGAAATTGTGGAATCGATCCAGATATCTATTCAGGATTTGCTTTTGGATTTGGTGTAGAAAGAATTGCTATGGCAAAATATGGAATAGAAGACATGAGATTATTATTTGAAAATGATATCAGATTTTTAAAACAATTTTAAGTTGAACGATAGGGACGTGCCAAATCGTTCAAAAATTGAACAAAAGGGACAGACCTATAAATAAAAAATGAAAATAAATTGTTAATTGTATAATATATAAATTAATAAATAACAAAAATTAATTAAAAATTTAATTGATTAAGGAGAAATGAAAAATGGGGTTATTTAATAGAAAGGAAAAAGAATACTCATTAGCTGAGGCTATGAGAAAGTTACAAGACGAAGAATTCAAAAATCATATAGCTGTACCAACTAATCCAGATGATATATTACATACAAAATATTGGTTAAGGTTAGATGAAAATTTATTAAAAGAAGTTCCATATGTAGAAACACCTTTTCAAGAAAAAAGAAGAAAAATGATGAAAGAAATTGGCGTAGATGAAGAATGTAAAAAAAGAACAGAGAATGTTAGTAGAAGTCATAGTACAAGACCAGGTAGAGTTGTACCATCATATAATAATTGGCAAGGTGCTAAGAAATATAATCAAGGAAATCAATATGGACAATATAGATAATGAAAATATATAACATAAGAAGGGAATAGAAGGTTGAAAAATGAATTCTTTTCCAACCAGATTTGCACCTCGAGAAAGGAATGAAATAAAATGAAAGCAAGTAGAGAATGGTTAGAAGAATATAGTGACATAGATGTTGATACAGCGGAATTAGGAGACATCTTAACAATGACAGGTTCTAAGGTTGAAACCATAGAACAAAAAGGAAATAACATAAAAAATGTTGTTGTTGGAAAAATTTTAGAAGTTACGAAACATCCAGATGCTGATAAATTAGTGGTAACAAAAATAGATGTGGGAAATGGAGAAATTCTTCAAATTGTAACAGCAGCACCTAATATTAAAGTAGGAGAAACTGGACAAATTGTACCAGTAGCAAAAGATGGAGCAGAGTTACCAAAAGGTGTAACGATTCATACAGGAAAATTACGTGGTGTAGAATCACAAGGTATGATGTGTGGAATGGAAGAATTAGAAATTGATCCAGCAAGTTATCCAGATAAAGTGGTAGATGGTATCTTTATTTTAGATGACAAATATGAAAAAGATTTAGGAAAAGATTTAGTAGATGTATTAGAATTAAAAGAAGATATCATTGATTTTGAAATCACACCAAACAGACCAGATTGTTTATCAATTGAAGGATTGGGAAGAGAAACCGCAGTATCTTTGGGAAAAACATTTAAAAATCCTAGAAAAAATATTGATGAATTAAAAGTAGAAGATAAAAAAGAAATTGAAGGATTAAAAGTTGATATTACAGCACCTGACTTATGTTACAGATATATTGCAAGAGTTGTAAAAAATGTAAAGATTGGTCCATCACCTAAATGGATGGTTAGAAGATTAAATGCTTGTGGTGTCAGAAGTATCAATAATATTGTTGATATTACCAACTATGTCATGCTAGAAATGGGTCAACCAATGCATGCATTTGATATTAATTCAATTGAAGGAAAACATATTACAGTAAGAAGAGCAAAAAACAATGAAAAAATTATCACTCTAGATGAACAAGAAAGAGTATTAGATGAAAATGATTTAGTCATTGCAGATGATAAAAAAGCAGTAGCCATTGCAGGTGTTATGGGAGGACTAAACTCAGAAATCGAAAATGATACAGAAACAGTTGTATTTGAATCAGCTGTATTCTATGGAGGAGCTGTTAGAAAAACGGCTAAAAAAGTAGGATTAAGAACAGAAGCATCTTCTCGTTTCGAAAAAGGATTATCACCAGAAAATGCATTAAGAGCAGTTAATCGTGCAGTAGAATTGGTAGAAATTTTACATGCAGGAGAAGTAGTTGATGGAAAAGTGGATGTATATCCAACAAAACAAAAAGTACATCAAATCAAATTAGATAGTGATAGAATTAATCAATTATTAGGAACACATATTTCTAAAGAAGAAATGATTGATATCCTAAATAAGTTAGATATAAAAGTGGAAAATGATATTGCTACTGCACCATATTTTAGAATGGATGTAGAACAATTAGCAGATTTAGCAGAAGAAGTATTAAGGTTTTATGGATATGACAAATTAGAAGCAACCTTAATTAAATCAGATACGACATTAGGTATCAGAAACAAAGAACAAAAAATAGAAAAGAAAATACAAGAAATACTTGTGAATAGTGGTTTATCAGAAATATATACATATGGATTTTTAAGTGAAAAAGATTTAGAAAAATCAAATATTAGTGATACATTAAAGAAAACAGCAATTACTATTCAAAATCCATT
>CALXXJ010000061.1 GCA_944392665.1 uncultured Clostridia bacterium
TTAGGTAGGCACCCACCTGTTTTTAGGAGCAGGTCCTTAAAAATTAAAAAGCTGACGGCTAAGGCGGGGCTTTTTTTTATTGCTTTTTTTCATATACAATGATAAAATAAAGATGAAATTTAAGAGATGATTTGATTGTCTAAAGTTTAATAAAATAGAATCAAAAAGGAAAGAAGGTGTAGTATATGACGATTAAACAAGCGATGATAAAAGGTGTTACTATATTAAAACTAGAAAAGATTTCTACGCCAAAGTTAAAAGCAAGATTATTACTACAATATGTACTAAAAAAGCCAAGACAATATTTAATTGTATATGATAATCAAAAATTGACAGACAAAGAAGAACAAGAATACTTAAAATATATAGAATTAGTAGCACAAGGAGAACCAATAGAACATATTACACACCAAAAAGAATTTATGAAATTGGATTTTTATGTAGATGAAAATGTACTAATACCGAGACAAGATACAGAGGTATTGGTAGAAGAGGTCATAAAAATAGCACAAAATATAAGAGCAAAAAAAATACTAGATTTATGCACAGGAAGTGGTGCAATAGCAGTATCTTTAGCAAAATATTTAGAAAACATACAAATAACAGCATTAGACATTAGTAGAAAGGCCTTAGATGTTGCGATTGCAAATGCCAAAAATAATCATGTGCAAGAAAAAATTACATTTGTAGAATCTAATCTTTTTCAAGATTTAAGACAAGAAAAATATGACATTATTGTATCTAATCCACCATATATCAGAAGAAAGGAGATAGAAACTTTAGATAAAGAAGTCAGAAAAGAACCAAAGATAGCCTTAGATGGAGGAGAGGATGGATTAGATTTTTATAGAGAAATTATAAATAAAGGATATGAATATCTAAAATATGGGGGATATATTTGCTTAGAAATTGGATATGACCAAAAAGAAGAAGTTATGCAAATTATAAAAGATAAAAAACAATATACAGAAACATATTGTAAAAAAGATTTATATGATAATGATAGAGTGATTGTAACAAGATTAAGATAAACAGATAGCAAGAGGGATTTTGGGGACGGACTCATTTTTCCCTTTTTACTTAAATAACTTAAAAAATATATTAAATTTTATAAAAAGGGAAAAATGAGTCCGTCCCCAAAATCCCTCTTGCTATCAAAAAGGAGGAAAAAAGATGTCTTTTTCATCAGATATAAAACAAGAACTAAATAAAGCAAATAGTTTAGCAAATAAAGAAAATGTGAAATTTGAATTAATAGGGTATTGTATTTCTGGAAATACAGATGTCATAAAAGGGAAAAATATTCGATTTTCAACAGAAAGTGACTATAATATTAATCGATTTTCAAAACTATTAGCCAATTTGGAGATTAACCATGACATAGATGTGAATGGAAAAACATTTAATATTATGACAAAAGCATTTGACGTTAACAAGCTAGAATTTTTAGAAATAAAAAACAATGAGATATGTGTAAAAGAGGAAATGAAAGAGATAAATGCTGATGATAAGAAAAAAGCATTTATTCGAGGAAGTTTTTTAGGAGCAGGTTCAATAAACAATCCGAAAAATTCTTATCATTTAGAGATTGTTTTATCAAACGAAAACAACTTGAAAGTATTACAAGAAATATTAAATAAATTTGAAATCCATACTAAGGAATTGATAACTAAGAGTAGATATTCTGTTTATATAAAAGAGGGAGAAGAAATTTCAAAATTATTGGCATTAATTGGAGCAAATAAAGCAGTAATGCAATTTGAAGATATTAGAATACAAAAAGAAATGAGAGGAAAGGTAAATCGAATTGTGAATTGCGAAACAGCAAATTTAAATAAAACAATTAATGCAGCCATTGAGCAAATTGCAGCTATAAAGAAATTACAAACAGATGGTAGATTTAATAAATTAGATGATAATTTAAAAGAAATAGCTATATTAAGAGTGGAAAATCCAGACATGTCATTAGTAGAATTAGGAAAATTATTAAAAGAACCAGTAGGAAAATCAGGCGTGAATTACAGATTAAAGAAAATAATGGAGATAGCAAATGGAAAATAGAGAATTAGGAATTTATATACATATACCATTTTGTAAGCAAAAATGTTATTATTGCGATTTTGTTTCTTTTTCAAATAAACAGAATTTTGTAGAAAATTATGTAGAAGCAGCAAAAACGGAAATAAACAATTATTTTCAAGACAAAACAATCTTAGAAAGATATACAGTAACTACGATATATATTGGTGGAGGAACACCATCCTATATTGAGAGTAAGTATATCTGCGAAATAATGGAAGTATTAGAAAATAACTTAAAACAGAACAAAGTGAAATTTGAAGATATGGAAATTACCATAGAAGTAAATCCAGGAACAGTCAATAAAGAAAAATTAGAGCAATATAGAAAAGCCAAGATTAATCGATTAAGTATAGGTCTACAAAGTACGAATAATGAAATGTTAAAGCAAATTGGAAGAATACATACTTATGAACAATTTTTAGAAACTTATCAAATGGCAAAAGAAGTTGGTTTTGATAATATAAATGTGGACTTGATGATAGGATTACCAAATCAAACGATAGAAGATATAAAAAGAAGCTTAAAAGAAGTGATACAATTGAATCCAACACATATTAGTGTATATTCTTTAATTGTAGAAGAAGGAACAGTGATGGCACGAAAAATAGAAAATCATCAGTTAGAAGAAATGGATGAAGAGCTTGAACGAAATATGTATTGGTATGTTAAAAATACATTAGAATTAAATGGATATACACATTATGAAATTTCTAATTTTGCAAAAGAAGGAAAAGAATCAAAACATAATTTAAATTGTTGGAGGCAAAAAGAATATATTGGAATTGGGTTAGCTGCGCATTCTTATTTGAATTATGTTAGATATACCAATACCTCAGAAATGAAACAATATATTACTCGAATGAATAATTTAAATGAACAAATAGTAAAAGATATTTTAGAATTATCCAATAATAAGAAGAAAAAAGCAAATGTAGAAGAAAATGAAAAGCATATAGAGACAGTATATGAAATAGAAGAAGTACAAGAGTTAGAAGAAAGAAAAAGAGAATATATGCTTTTGAGCTTAAGAACAATAGAAGGAGTATCTATATCAAAATTTAAGGAAAAATATATTGATAATCCTATATTTTTATTTAGGAAAGAATTAGAAAAACTGGTGGAAGAAAAATTAGTTATGATAGATGGAGATTATATAAAACTGACCAATAAAGGCTTAGATTTAGCAAATTTGGTATGGGAAGAATTCATTTAATGTCTAAATAGAAATGTCCTTAATTGGAAGGACAACTGAACTAGAATATATAAGAGGAAGAACGAAAAAAGTTAACATAAACTTGATTTACTGAATAAAATATGATAAAATATGTAGGTAAAAATTACATACCATATAAAAGGAGAAGTTTATGGAAAAATATTCGCCAGAACCACTAAAAAGAATTGCAGTTTTAAAAGATTTGAGATATGGAGTTGAGATTGAGTTCCCATATAGAAAAAAGGATGAAAAGGTGTTATTATATAATTTTAATCATTATAATAACAAAAAATTAAATAATCAATGGAAATTTAACAAAGAATTAACAAATGAATATCCTAAAGATGTTGCTATTGGAGAATTTACATCTCCTATACTTCATGAGAGTGATGTTAGCTCTTTAGATCAAGTGAGTCTTATTTTGAAATTAGTTAAGTATTTTCAACATCCAGTTTTAAAAGCGAAAGAAAGAAATACACATTTTCATTTTGACATGGATTTACTAGGAGATTCTCTCGAACATTTACCTTCATTTTTAAGTATTTATAGGGCTTATGAAATTATTTTTTCTAGAATAACATCTTGTGAAACAGGTTTGGTTAGAAAAAAGGGGATATCTGATAGAATAGCCCAATCATTAAAAGGTAACTCTATTTCTGATATTCTAAAAACATATAATGGAGGAGAATATAATTTAAAAAATTTAAAAGAATTTAGAAAATTGCCTATTAACCTATTTAATGTAGGGGCTTTTTATGAAGCAAAAAGTAAAAACGCGATTCCAGGTGTTATAACTGAAAAAAGTGATAATATAATAAAACAAGGACAAACTACAAGGTTCGTTGTAGATACGAATTCATATAATTCGTCAAAATATCAAACAGTAAAAACATTAACACCAACTGTTGAATTTAGAATAACCCCATCAACAACAGATTTAGGTTATTTTCAACAAAATCTGTTACTATTTAGTGATTTATTCCTTATGGCTAAAAATCTAGAAAGAATACCAGGACTTAAGCCAAAAGTAGATGCAAGAAATAAATTAATTGATGAAAAAGGAGCAAATATTTTCGAAAAGAGCATGGATGAAGGTATAAGTGATATAACATATTTTTTACAACCAGAATTACGAGATAGATTACAAATGCAATATATGTTTTCAGAGCAAGTACCTTTATATAGTAATTCAATAAATAGATAAAATTAATAGACTGTTGAAATTTGTTTTTAATGGTCTGTTACTAGTTTATTGAGTTCAGTTTTTAACCGTTCATTATTAATTTACTAAAGTTTTGAAAAATGCTTGACAAAACAATAAAGAATATGATATTATATTTAACGTTACAAGAAGAAGTCAAACTTCTCACCTTATCCAAATAAGGAAAAAGGTTAGAAATTAAATATGATTAGCATATT
>CALXXJ010000062.1 GCA_944392665.1 uncultured Clostridia bacterium
TCTATCTAATCCGATTCCCATTCCTCCTGTTGGTGGTAATCCGATTTCTAGTGCATTTACGAAATCTTCATCCATTCCTCCAGCTTCTTCATCACCTTTTTCTTTAGCTTCTACTTGTTTTAAAAATCTTTCATATTGGTCAATTGGATCATTTAATTCTGAATAAGCATTTCCATATTCTCTACCACCAATAAATAATTCAAATCTTTCAACTAGTCTTGGATCTTCTTTCTTTCTTTTTGTAAGTGGAGATACTTCTACTGGATAATCCATGATAAATGTTGGTTGTATTAATGTTTCTTCTACAAATGTTTCGAAAAATTCGTTTATAATATGACCTCTTGTATTTTTGATTTCTTCATATTCTACACCTTTTTCTTTTGCTATTGCTTGTGCTTCTTCATCAGTATTAATTGTATTAAAATCAACATCTGTTACTTCTTTTATGGCATCTATCATTGTTATTTTCTTCCATCCTGGAGTTAAATCTATTTCTTGTTCTTGATAAGTAATTTTTGTTGTTCCTAATGCATTTTTTGCAACAGTTGAAATTAATTGTTCTGCTATATTCATCATATCATTATAGTCTTCATAAGCTGAGTAAAATTCCATATTTGTAAATTCTGGATTGTGTTTAATATCCATTCCTTCATTTCTAAAATTCTTACCAATTTCAAATACTTTATCAAATCCACCAACAATTAATCTTTTTAAATTTAATTCTGGTGCAATTCTTAAATACATTTGTAAATCCAATGTATTATGATGTGTGATAAATGGTCTTGCAGCATCACCAGTTGCTACTGTTGTAAGCATTGGTGTTTCTACTTCCATATATCCTTGTTCATCCATAAATTTTCTGATTTCTTTTATAATTTTACTTCTTAAGATAAATGTTTCCTTTACTTCTGGATTCATGATTAAATCAACATATCTTTGACGATATCTTAAATCCATATCTTTTAATCCATGGAACTTTTCTGGTAATGGTCTTAAAGATTTTGTAAGTAATGTCACTTCTTTTGCATGAACAGAGATTTCTTCTGTTCTTGTTTTAAATACAAAACCAGTAATCCCAATAATATCTCCTATATCAAATGTTTTAAATGCTTTATAGCTTTCTTCTCCTAAATCGTTAATGCTAACATAACTTTGAATTTTTTCATCACAATCTTGGATAGTACAAAATGATGCTTTTCCCATAATTCTTTTAGCAATAATTCTTCCAGCTACTGTTACATCTTTTTGTTCAAATTTATCATAATTTGCTTTAATTTCTCCTGCAGTATTAGTTCTATTGAATTTTGTAATTTCAAATGGATTTTTTCCTTGTTCTTGCAATTCTGCTAATTTGTCTCTTCTTATTTGCATTAAATGGTTTATATCTAATTCTTCTGTTTGATTTTCATTTGCTTTATTTTTGTTTTCTTGCATAAAAATCTCTCCTTTTTAATCTTGTTAACTTGTTACATTATATCCTAATTTTACCAAAAAGTAAAGAAAACTATTCTGAAAATTCAAAATAGTTTTTACTTATTTCATTATATTCCACATTATATACTCCATCTGGTACTTGTTCTAAATTATAATATCTTTTCTCACCATCATTAAAGCCTTCTATACTTACAACACTTCTTTTTGCTATATTTACAAAAAACTCATATTCTATCTCTTCTAATCCTAAGGCTTGTATCGTTTCAGTATCATAATACATATATCCTGTTCTATCTGTAATTCCAGACTCATTTTCTGAAAAAATTTCTTCTAATCGATTTTCATCAAAGATTCCATCTGGATTTTTACCGATATTTTGTATATCTGTTCCAACATATTCTATTCCATTTACGATTACTGATTTTTCATTTGTATAACTATTATATAATTCATTTACCTTTTGTTGCATAATTTTCAATTCTGTTGTAAATTTAGTTAATCTTGCTGAACGTATCGTACCAATTCCACTATACACAGTAATTGATGCTAATATTAACAGTACAATAATCGTAATTACCAAACTAACTAAAGTAATACCAGAATTACTCTTTTTCATCCTTTGTCCTCCATTATCTTTTGGTTGAGGTTACTATCCACTGTTAAGCTTTAGTTGTTATAATTGCAGTAAGCACCAGGCTCACATCTTTGAATTTTCTGGCTGGGGTACTGTGATTCGAACACAGGAATGTCGGAGTCAGAGTCCGATGCCTTACCGCTTGGCGATACCCCAATATACATTTATATTATATAATCTTTCTTTCTCTTTTACAAGTATTTTTATAGATTTTATTACAATACTATGTAACTAATATCCTTGCACATATATCAAAAAATCATACTCTCTAATTTTCTTTGCCTCTAAGGTATCTTGCTTATCCTGTTCTTCACTTATTTCATATTCCCATTTCCAATGCACAGGTATTGTTTTTTCTTCTTTTTTTAAAACTATACCTGTTAAATCTTCTCCTAATTCTTCTAATGAATGATAACTTTTTTCATTTTCTGCTGTATAAAACTGTAAATTCGTTGGTTTTTCGCTTTTACTTTCAAACTCAATTTTATAATTTAAATCCTCGTTACTTGTCAATAAAATATCAAACCTACCACTGGTTCCTGGCGCTATTTTTTCATATACCAATGTTTTATTATCTACTGTATCACTTAAATTCAATGCTTTTAATTTTCTATTTTGATATTGAATATGAAAAGAAATCATTTTTATGCTTGTTCCTCTTTCTGTAAATTCTTCTACAACATCTTTTTTACCATTTACTTTACTTTCTGATTGATTTCTAGAATTAAAAAATTGAAAAAACAATAAATCTTCTTGTAAAAACTCATACCTCATAAAATTGATAATAAATAAAATGATACACACAAAAATGATTGTAATCATTATATATCGTTTTTTTCCTTTTTTCATTTTTCTCACCTATATTTTTAATTGCTCTGAATGTACTTTTATTTGTATATCTTGCATAATATCTTCAATTGTATTTTTGCTAGCATCATATGTTACTTTTAGTATATAATTTTGTTCTTCTTCTGTATCTCCATGAAATATCATTTTTTCTGTTCTATTTTCTTTTAATTCTAATTTCTTATCACCTTGATATAATTGATATTGAATAGAATCATCTAAATTTTCTTCTAATATTTCTATATAATATGATAAATCTACTTGTGAAACTTCTCGTGCTTGATTATAATTTTTTACAGTAAAATGGTATTCACCATTTTTATTATCTTCTGTAATAATGATTTCTGAATCTTTTTCCACCTCTAAAATCGGTTTAGCAATTTTAGTATTATTTTTTATATTGGTATTATATACTGCCTTCCCAACAGTTACTCCCGAAAAAAATGTGATTCCTATAATTACTATAATACAAATGATAAATACTTCTTGTTTTTTTCTTTTGTTTTCCCTTTGTTCCTTTTTCAATTTTTTTAATGTTAACTTTTTGGGTTTCATAATAAAATTTAGATTCAACTTTTTCTCCTCCTAAATATATTCATTAAGAGGAACTTGTCCTCTTAATGAATCACAAAGATTATTTATTCTGCTAAATATTTTACAATTTACTTTTCTTATTTCTATTCTTTGGTTTATACATATTTCTCTATAATTTATCTTAGAGGATTAAATCTTTATTTTTTAATTTTTGATTTCCAAATTTTGATATAAACTTTTTTTCTTTATCAATATTTTAATTTATACAATATCGTTCTAAATTTTCATATTCTTAATATTTCAATTTCCATATTTTCTAAATTATTGTGGCATAACTTGTACTCCTTTAACATTGATATCAAATGTATAATTTTCTAATTGTTTTGCATTATTGGTATCAATTTGGTCATTTTGGTTAATTTCATTTTCATTTTCACCAGTTTCATATTGCCACTCCCAGTTAATTGTAATTGTTCTTGTCTTATCTTCATCATTTGCATTTATAGTTCCTGATAAATCTTTTTCTAAATCTTGTATTGTTGTATATTTTTCATCTTGATAGATAAAGACTAGGTTTTGTGGTTTTTCACTTTCATTCAAAAATTGTACTACATATTCTACGCCTACTTCAGAGCCTGTTGCATCTACTACAATATTAAAGCTTCCACTGGTTCCGGGCGCTACTTTATTATTAATTAATGTTTCATTATTATATGTAGACAATAAATTTACATTTTGAACCATATCTTCTTTTCCATTCACCTTAAATACCCAATTTGCAATTTCTGCTGTTCCTGTTCCTTTTATTTCTGATAAATATTTTGAAAAAGCTTTACCACCAAAAAAAGATAATATAATGGCTAATAATATACATATAACTAAAAGAATTGTTTTCTTTTTTTTCAAATAGGCATACCTCCTTTTTTATTTATTTTTGTTTTTGGATAATTTGATTGATAATCTTGAAATTAAAAATTAATTATAAAAATTATAGAAAAAAATGTAATTAAATTATAATTCCATATTTGGGAATTGTCAATAATTTTCTATAATTTTCCCTTCCTTTTCATCGCAAATTTCGACAAAATGTTAGTATAAACTTTTAGTAGGGAAAATTTGATAAAAAAATTGAATAAGAGATACCAATTTGATAGAATATT
>CALXXJ010000063.1 GCA_944392665.1 uncultured Clostridia bacterium
TCCATTGTTTTTATGCTACCTTCTCTTAACATTTTTTCTTTTTTTGTTTTTACTTTTCTGATTTGTCCTTCTAATATATCTATATCTTTGTCAATAGATGCATACATATCTTTGTCTTCTGTTACTGCTCTGTATTTTTCTCCTCCTGCTAATACACATATTTCTGCTATTTGTTCATTTTTTTCTGTTCTTAAAGTAACATCTGCTTCTGCATCTTCAAAATATTTATCAATTCTGTCTAATTTTTTTTCAACATAATCGTTTATTGCTTCTGTTATCTTTAGTTCCTTTCCTATTATTTTTATTTTCATAAAAATCGCTCCCTTCTTCTTTTATGTTTTCATTGTTATGTTATATGCTTATTATATATGTTATTTTTCTTTTTTTCAACCTATTTTTGAAACTTTCCTTATCATAACTAAAAAATATCTTCTATCTTATATTCTCTTTCCATTTTCTCATTAAAATATATTCTTGTAATCAATTTAAATTCTTCTAAAGCTTCATTTTTTAAATCAAATGAAAATACTTTTTTAGCTGGAGCTGCTATTGTATATTTAATCGCATTTTTTGTACTTTCTGACATGTATATAGAAGATTTATCCTGTCTACTGCATGGCTCACATTTAAATCCATTGTCTCGTATACTAAAATATTGTAAATTCTCTTTTTCTCTGCAACTGACACAAACCATTACTCTAGGCATAAATCCTAATATAGATAATAACCTTAGTTTAAAAATACTAACAATGAATTCCTTATCTTTTTGAGTTTCTGATAACATATATAATGTATTTAAATATAATTGAAGAATATTGTAACAGTTCTCATTTTCATCTGTTACATCTTGTACGATTTTATTAATATGTATTGCATATTTCAACTTGTCTAAATCTGTTCGTATTTTATAAAACATCTCTATCATTTCACACGAATTCATATGATATGTACTTGTTCCTTGATATAGCAAATATTCTCCAAAGCAAAATAGTTGTGTTCCTGCTAAAAGAGCACTTTTAGGTCTTCTGGCTCCTTTAGCAGAACAAGATATTTTTCCAAAATTGGGTGTTAAAATTGTTAGCATTTTATCATAATCACCCATATTATTTTCAGACAATATGATTCCTTTTACCTTTACTGTTGCCATTTTTATTCCCTCTAAACTAATCCTTTATCTATAAAATTTTCTTCAACTTTCGAAATTCCAGTATTTAAATCATTTTTTTCTATTTTTTCTTCTATATTTTCTATTTGTTTTAATTCCAAATAGGTATTAATATCTCCCGTATTTTTAAATGTTTCCCATGCGATTTTTTTTATCATAAGCTATCATCTCCATTTTTTAGTTTTCACTATTATCTTTTGCAATTTTTATTTTATTATTCAATAACCTTATTTTATCAAATATTATTGCAATTTAAATTTATTAACAACAGATGGATTATCTATCCAATCTTCTTTTACTTTTACCCAAGTTTTCAAATTGATTTTCACTCCAAAATTTTGCTCCATATCAATTCTCGCAGCTCTTCCTATTCTTTTTAGCATCTCTCCATTTTTTCCTATTATAATTCCTTTATGAGATTCTCTCAAGCAATAAATAGTTGCCTCTATATCATAAATTTCTTCCCCATTTTTATTTTTTCTTAATTTCATCTTTTCTACTTCCACGTAAATTCCGTGAGGTACTTCATCTTGTAATAGTTTTAAGGCTTTTTCTCTAATTGTTTCTTCTGCTAGTTGTCTCATTGTTTGATCTGTATATTCTTCTATATCATAATATGCAGGTCCTTCTTTTAAGTTCTTTTCAATTTCTTCTAAAATAGGTTCTCTATATTTTACATTTGTTGCAGATATAGGAATCACTGCTTCAAAATTATATTCTTTACTATATATATCAATTAAATTTAATAATGTTTCCCTTTTTACTAAATCAATTTTATTAATAATTAATATTGTTTTTCGTTTTGCTTCTTTTATTTTTTCTAATATAAGTCTATCTCCTTTTCCAATTTCTTCGCTTGTTGCTTCTATTAAAAATAACAAAACATCTGCATCTGGAATACTTGCAAAAGAAGTTTCGTTCATTGTTTCATTTAATTTATGTTTCGGTTTGTGTATACCTGGTGTATCTGTAAAAATAATCTGTGAATTTGGTCTATTTACAATTCCTTTTATTGCTGTCCTAGTTGTTTGAACTTTGTTTGCAATTGCAGCTACTTTTTCTCCTACTAACAAATTTAGAAGTGTTGATTTTCCTACGTTTGTTCTACCAATTAATGTTACAAATCCTGATTTAAATTCTGCCATATTTTTATCCTCTTTCTTTTAACTTATCTTTTCATATTCATATTATACACTATTTTTTTGCTAAATTTGTAGAATTTGTGAAAATTTTTTAAATTTTATTTTTTAGTTTTCTAGAGACGTCTCAAATTCAACAAAAAAGGACATACCTATTATTTTTTAACAGGTCTGCCCCTTTTGAATAAAAATGTCTGATTTTACACATTACAAATTATTCTATGCATACGCTTGGTGACGTTTTCTAAAGTTAAGTAAATTCGTAATTTCATTATCACCTTTAATTGCCTTTTTGGTTTTCTTAGCTCTTTCTTGTTCAAGCTCTCTTTTCTGTTTCTCAGCCATTGATTGACAAATTGCTTTCTGATATGTGAAATGTGTATCTTGCGCAATCTTGTTCCAATTGTATTCATTTCTAACTTTATTTTTTGCTTTTTTCGTTATATCTGCACATAATTTATGATCATATAGTAATTCTAAAATAGAATCTGCTATTGAATTTGGATTTCCACAATATGCTTTCATTCCATTTTCTCTATGTTGCACAATTTCGTTTAATCCACCTATATCTGATACAACTATTGGGTTTTCTGATAACATAGCTTCTAATGCTACAATTCCGAATGGTTCATATGTACTTGGAAATACTGCTATATCTGCTGCCTTATACATTTTTTGCACATCTTTGCCATGCATATATCCTGCGAAATATACTTTATTAGAAATTCCCATACTATTTACTTGTGCTTGTAATTCGTCTAACATTCCGCCTTTTCCACAAATAACTAATTTTGAATCATGATATCCATTTAAGATTTTAGGCATAGCACTAATTAAATGTTGTATTCCTTTTTCATAAACTAATCTTCCCATAAACAATATGATTTTTTCGTTATCCATTGCAAATCTTCTTCTAAAGTTATAATCTCTTTCTACTCCATTAAATAGATTTAAATTAACACCATTTGGTACAATATTTATTTTTTCATAAGGTAATCCAAACAATCTTTGTAATTCATTTTTCATATAATTACTATTTACAATTACCTCTGAAGCTTCATATGTTAACATCCATTCTGTATCATTAATATATCTTTGTGTTTCATCATGAATCCCACTATTTCTTCCGGCTTCTGTTGCATGTATTGTTGCAACAATTGGTATATTATATGAATTTTTTAGAGTTTTTGCTGCATATGCTACTAACCAATCATGTGCATGAATAACATCAAAATTTCCTTGTTCTGCTATAATCTCATTTGCTTTTGCAATTAAATTAAAGTTTAATTGCATAATCCAATCTATAAAATTATTTGGATTTATCATGTAATTATCTACTCTGTATACTTTTACACCCTTATCATCTTCAAAATATGGCGCATCTCCATCTTTATAGGTAACCACTGTTACATCATGCCCATCTTTTAATAAAGTTCTTGATAAATCATATACAACTCTTGCAATTCCGCCTACCACTCTTGGTGGGTATTCCCATGTTAACATCAATATTTTCATTGATATACTCCCTTTCATTTTTGATTTTCTTTTGTTTATGACAAATTAACACATTTTAATATATTTTATACAAATTTTTTTAAAATGTAAATGGTTTTTCAGAAATATTTAAAATATTTTTGTGTGTGATAAATCAAAAAAAATATACTGCCATTATATAATTTATATGTATAACCCCACTTTCTATATGCAAAACTATATTATTTTCTTGTCTATATTTTAAAATTTTCTAATTTTAGAAAAGGGAAAAATGAGTCCGTCCACAATTTCCCTCAAAATGTCCAAACAGAAACGTCCCCAATGGACAAAAAAAAGAACCAAGCTTATAACTTGATTCCTTCTATATATTTTTATGATTCTACTGGATAAACACTAACTTGTTTTTTATCTCTACCTTTTCTTTCAAATTTAACTGTTCCATCTACTAATGCATATAAAGTATCATCACTACCTTTACCTACATTTGTTCCTGGATGTACTTTTGTTCCTCTTTGTCTTACTAAGATATTTCCAGCTAGAACAAATTGACCATCAGCTCTTTTTACTCCAAGACGCTTTGATTCACTCTCTCTACCGTTATGGCTACTACCTTGACCTTTTTTATGAGCCATGCTCTTTCACTCCTTTCGGTTCAGATTTTTT
>CALXXJ010000064.1 GCA_944392665.1 uncultured Clostridia bacterium
TCCCGCTGGATTTTGAGTCCAGTGCGTCTACCAATTCCGCCACATCGGCATAAGATAAATACTAATATATATTAGCACATATCTTAGAAAAAGTCTAGAAGAATTTGATAACTTTTTTAAAAGTTTTATTTATACAATTTTAATGGTTTGCCCTGGATAGATTAAATTTGGATTTTGGATATCATTATATTGTAAAATTTCATTTAAAGTAATTCCAAATCTTTTAGCAATTCTATTTAACGTATCTCCTTCTTTTACAACGTAATATACTTGAATGGTATTATCTACTGGAGAAAGCTCTGTAACATCACTTTCTGTAATTCTTAATTTTTGTCCTGGATAAATTAAATTTGGATTTTCTATATCGTTTAATTCCACAATGTGTTCTACACTCACATGATATGCTCTTGCTATCTGTGATAAAGTATTTCCTCTTTGAACTGTATAAATAATATCTCCTGTTCCTCTTTCTTCATTGCCTGGTATTGTAGAATTTGTAAGAATTCTTAGTTTTTCTCCCGGATAAATTAAATCTGGATTTTGTATATTATTGATATCTACTAATTCTTGCACAGTTGTTCCATACTTTCTTGCAATAGCACTTAAAGTATCTCCACTTTGTACGGTATATTCTATGCTTTCTGTATTGTTTGGAGTTGTATTTCCACTATTATTCGAAATTTCGGAAGTTTCATCTAAAAAGATTTCTTCTGTATATAAATCTCTATCTACATTACCATTAATTCCATTCACTCTGCCTCTATCTGTGTATTGAATACCAATATATGTATTCCAACTGGTTTCTATGTTGATTAGATTATTCCTATCTTCATAATAAGCAATCCATAACTCATAATCCTCTGCCAAACTTGTATCAAATGTACTTCTAGCATTTGATAAATCACTATATAAGATGACTTGTTTATTGGTTAGTTCTTCTACACATTGCATAAATGTTCTAGCAATATTATTGATTTCTTCTCTCCCGACACCACCAAAAGTTTCATAGTCTAATACCAATTTACAATCTGGTGTCTTTCCAGAAATAACCGATACAAAAAAATTAGCTTCTTCCTGTGCTTGTTCTGTACTGGTAGCTGTTAAATAATGATAAAATCCCACGCGCAATCCATTTGCTTTCGCATTTTCATAATTGATATCAAAATAAGCATCTTTTATATTGCTTCCTTGACTTGCCTTTATATACACGACCTGTATTCCAGCATCTCTGACTTCTGCATAATTAATATATCCTTGCCAATTACTAACATCAATTCCTTGATAACTTAAATTTGATGCAGGTGTTAATGCATATGTATGATTTATCTGTATACAAAATACAAAAATAAATATGACAATCCCTGTCAAAAACTTTTTCAGCATAACTTCCTCCTTGTTCTTTTTATTGTATATTATGATTTAAAGAAAGTTTTGTTAAAGAAAGCAAATGATTATTTTTTTGTGTAACATCATTTTATCAAATCGAAAAATCCATTTTTCCTATTCAAGAACAAATCAGAAAGCCATACAATTTATACCCAATATAACGAAAAAACTGAAGCAAAAAACTTTGAAATTCTTTTGCTTCAGCTTGTGATATTCAACTCCTAAAATAATTCTACTTCTAATCTAAATAACCTTTTAGAAATAACTTTTGAGGGAAATTTGAGTCCGTCCCCAAAATCCCGATTTTAACGTTTATTAATGACTGCTCTATAAATTAATCCTGTGTTAATATCTTTTTCGAATTCTACTCTATATGCGTCAT
Source organism: uncultured Clostridia bacterium (assembly GCA_944392665.1). Classification (GTDB taxonomy): domain Bacteria; phylum Bacillota; class Clostridia; order TANB77; family CAG-508; genus CAG-269. The sequence goes on from CALXXJ010000064.1 coordinate 1,769, forward strand.
CCACATTAATACTACTTTTTAATAATGTAATGTTTTGTTCTGTAACTTCATATTCTTCTCCATCCATATTAATCTCTTCTATTTTATTATTTCCTTCTGTTTCATTATTATTTTGAATGGTTGTTAATAATCCTTTTACCGTTGCTCCTTTTGTGTTTGTACTTTGATATAGCTCAAATTTTGCGTTAAATGCATTTACAGCTTGTTCATCTATTTCTGCAGTTGCTTGATTGGTTGCAAAAAGTGTTGGTATTAGATATTGCATTGGATTTTCATTTTCAGATACTCCTAATTCCTCCATTTGTACTTTATTCACTTCTACTATTCTTTCTTGTATAGCATTCATTAAATTCGTAACATATTCATTATCTTGGTCATTTAAAATAACTGCATTTTCTTCTGTCAAATCTTCTATTTCTACACTATCTTTAAATTGCACATTATTTGTGATGTTATATTTATTATGACTTGCTGTATTTTCTGAGGTATTGGTTGAAGTTGTATTTGTTGTTTGCTCTTCTGGTTCTTCAATAATTTTTCCTGTATTATCTATAACAAATCTATCTTCTGTACTTACAAATGTAATATTAAATGTTGTGTCTGTTTCTTTTTCTAAACGCATATCTGCATATACTTCATTTTCTCCTGATGATAATTCTTCTTCTACATCTGTATCACTAATTTGTGAACTATCTTCTCCTGCTGCTATTTTATTTGTTTTTACTGTTGTTATTAATAATTGAATATTCTCTTTTTCACTAGAAATTGCTACTGTATCTTGTGGTTCTTTAGCTTGTTGCAATATTTCGGTTTCTCCATACATTCCTTCTAATGTTAGCGCATACGTTTCAGTTACATTATCTGAATTTAATCCAGAATATTTTGCAGTAACTACGGCACTTACATCTTGTTCTGTTGTATTTAAAGATATTGTATAAGTCATATCTTGATTATTTCCTTCTTTATTCATTGTTAGCGTATTTCCTGCTATTTCTATCAACACTTTACTAAGATTTCCACCACTAGCATATACAGTCATTTCTATATCTTGATTCCATTCTGAATTATTAATACTTTCTATTAAATCATCTATAGAATCCTCATCTATTTCTGAATTTATTCCTACACCTTGTAATATCTCATTTAGTTTATGGGTTGTATTAGTGTCTGCCTTTAATGCATTTAAAATTTGAACCAATGTATTTTTTAATTCTTCTCCAGTTAATGTTAGTCTATATCCTGTTAAATTTTCCTCTGTTAATGTAGAAAATTTACTATCATCTAACGTATTTAATATATTATCAAAATAGGTCGTTTTTAAGTTTCGTACTTCTTCATTAGAAAACTCTAAATTTTGCAATTTTAATAAATTATTTATATCTTCTAATCCAGAAAGTTCTTCATCATTTCTAACAGATACAAAACTACTTCCAATATACTGGGTTTGAATTCCTGTTATAGTATTTGTTTTTCTATATGTTAATGGAAATTTGACACTATCTGAATAGTTAAGATTGATTTCTTTTTCTGATTTTGAATTAGTAGGATTTTCTTTTCCAGTAAAGGTAATATTAAAATTATTTGCTAATTCTAAATCATCTTCCATATTAGGAATAGATACTTCAAATGTTATCTCTCCGTTATTTTCATAGCTTGTACTGTTCTTTTTTTGGAAATATTGGACTAACTGATTATCAATAAACCCATTTTCACTTTGAACAATCTGTGAAGTATATTTGAAAAATAACTGTTTATTACTTTTAAACATATCTGTGAAAAAATATAAATATGCAATTCCTCCTACTAAAAGTAGAATAATAATTAATAAGATAACTATCGTAATTCGTAATCCTTTATTTTTCTTTTGTTTCATATTTGCCTCCATTTGAGCAATTTGCTCTAAAAATTTTTTTATAGCATAAATAGATAAATAACTGTATTTCTACTGTCATTTATCTATTTATGTTATTCTTCCCAGTTATGATAAATATTTGAAACATCATCCAAATCTTCTAGATTTTCAATTAATCTTTCCATTTTTTCTGTTCCTTTTTCATCTAGTTTAACAGTGGTTGTTGGTACCATTTGAACTTCTGCCTCTAAGAATTCTAGTCCTGATTCTTCCAATTTTTCACGAACAGCTGTAAAATCTGATGGATCTGTTGTAATTTCATATACTTCCTCTTCTGATGAAAAATCTTCTGCTCCTGCTTCTAATGCTAACATCATCAAATCATCTTCACTCATAGATGTTGCTTCTTTTTCAATTACAATAACACCTTTTTTATTAAACATATATGATACACATCCTGTTGTTCCTAAGTTTCCTCCTGCTTTATCAAATACATGTCTTACATCTGCTGCTGTTCTATTTTTGTTATCTGTTGATGCTTCTACAATAACCGCTACTCCGTTTGGTCCATATCCTTCATATGTAATTTCTTCATAGTTTTCATTACTTGTTGATGCTTTTCTAATTGCATTGTTAATTGTATCATTTGGCATATTTGCAGCTTTACATTTTGCAATAACATTTTTTAATTTTGAATTTCCTGCAGGATCTGGTCCACCTTCTTTTACAGCAATTAG
>CALXXJ010000065.1 GCA_944392665.1 uncultured Clostridia bacterium
AAAAAGATTTCTACACAAACTTCTAAATCTGATTTTGCAATTCCAATAACATCAATACTATTTTCTGATATGTTAGATACCTTTTGTTTTGCTGAGGCTCTTTCGATTGCTTGTTTTCTATCTCTTAAATATGCTGCTTTTTCATATTCCATCTTTTGAGATGCTTCTTGCATTTGTAAATCTAAATCTTTTAAAACTTTATCTGTTTTTCCTTCTAATAAATCAATGATTTCATCTACTTGTTTTCGGTATTCTTCTTTATCTACATTTCCCATACATGGTGCCAAACATCTTCCTATATGATAGTTCAAACATGGTCTTGTTCTCTCTTTTAACGTTCTACATTGATGGATTTTATATCTTTCTTTAATAAAGTCTAACATTTCTTTTGCTGCGCCTGGATTGGCATATGGCCCAAAATATTTTGATCCATCATTGATGACTCTTCTTGTATAATAGACTCCTGGATATTCTGATTTTACATCAATTTTTATATAGGGATAAGTTTTATCATCTTTTAATAATACATTGAATTTAGGTCTATTTTTTTTGATTAAATTACATTCTAAGATTAAAGCTTCTGCCTCATTATCTACCACGATATATTCAAAATGGTCAATTAAAGAAACCATTTTTTCAATTCTAGCGGTTTTATTTGTTTTTCGGAAATATTGTCTAACTCTGTTTTTTAATGAAATCGCTTTTCCAACATAGATAATGTTATCATCTTTATCATGCATAATATATACACCAGGTTTTCCTGGTAGCTTTTTTAATTCTTCTTCTATATCAAACATTTCATCTCATTCCTTTGTCTTTATCGAATTTCCTAGCAAAGCGACTTTCATACAATAACTTTCCTATTGTATGAAAAGAAAGGCTTATATCTTCTATTTGAATAATAAGTCTTTCTTTTTTATCTATTTTAGTATATCACATAATAATACAATTTCCAAATACTTGATAGGAATTTCTTTTGATTTCTATTGCTCTTTATAATAATCTCTACTTTTTCTTACTTGCTCCCACATCGTATGTATTTTTCTTATTCTTTCCTTTTCCTCTGGAGTATATTCTGTACTCTCGTCTAATGTTTTTAGAGCTTTTTCTTTTTGTATATCTGTTCTTGCACCAGCCAAACGCTTTGGAATTCCTAATAATGTTTGAACATCTCTGGTATATTTATTTTTTGTATGAAGCAATTCTCTTAAAATTCCTTTTTCTTCTAAATTAGGAAGTTCTTGCATAAGTTCAGTTAATTGTGATCTTTTTATTCTATTATCTTTTGTTATAAATCTGTCTTTATATTTTTCATATTCCTCTATTGTGAATACATATCCATTGGCTCCATACTTGTCTATTAATTGTTTTTCTTTGATTCCGTTTTCTTCAACAGTTTTTGTTGTCCATAATTCTTCTATTACAACAATACCACCTCTTACATTTGGCAATTGGATTGCTGCATGTCCATCATCAAAAAGTGACATCCTAACATCTTCATCTGATTCTATCCAAGCATTATATCTTTCTGCTGTATCAAAGATATATCGATTTCTATTATTAGATTTGTTTGTGTTTTCTTCTTTTTTATCTGCATTTTTTTGTTTTCCCTTTGTTTTTTCTGAATTTGCTGTACTTTTTAATCCTTTTATCCTTGCCATTAAATCTTGTCTTATCTTAGCAACTTCATGACTAGAAAATACTGTATTAACCAAATGAAGCTTTTGTCCAATCTTGATCTTAGGTGATTCCATAATTTCTTGAAAATCATGTAGTATGATTCTTCTATCTTGATATAATTTTCTTATATCTTTTGGAAGTAATGTTTTGCTTGTTAATAAATCAATGATTTCCTCTTTTTCTCCCCAAAGTACTACTGTATCAATTGGAATTACACCTAATTCATATAGTTGTTTTCTATCTTTTGCCCCAAATTCTCTTTTTTGTTTTCCTGCTTGTATATCACTTTCTATTCTGTCACCAAGATTAACAATAAATTCATCTGCTTTTTCTGCTCGATCCTTTTCTGATAATCCTTTTAATTGTAAATTTTTATACAATGTAATATATTTTTTTAATTCTTGGTCATCTGGATTTTTTTCTTCTCTGATTTCCATATAACTATCAATGATTTGTTGTTCTATATCTAAATTGTCAAAAGAAATATTTTCTTGTTTTAATTGTTGTAAAGTTTCTAAATGAACAACATTTTTTTGATACATATGCATAAGATTTTCTGGTTTTACAACTCCTTTAGAAGCCAAAACTGCATAAGTTTTTTCAGATAATAATTTATATCTTAATAATCCTTCTTGTTTTTGCTCTTCTGTTTTTTCTTCGTTTTCTTGATTATCTTCTTCTAATGCTTCTATTAATGCTTTTCCTGCTGTTTCTAACTCTTCTTCTGATTTTCCATCTAAATACAATTCTTTGTATAAATCCATATATCTTTTGATTGTTTCTTTTTCATATTGATCATCTTTTTCATCTAATTCCATTAATTTATCAAGCTGTTGTAAGATAAATTCAGGTGTTATCTCATTTTCTAATTGCAACATTTCTTTTACTTCATGAATAGAGTTTAGACTAAGTTTTCTATTTTCATATAATTGTAAAATGGTTGTCTCGTCTAATAATCCTACTTCTATCATTCTTTTTAAATCTTCTATTATGATATTTCCATTACCTTCAATTAAAACTTCTCTAATACGTTGCAATTGTTTTTCTGTAACATCTGATATCTGCTTATCACCATACATAATTAATTGAATCATATTTGTTATAAGTGGACGTGACATATATCTTCCATCTATATAATTTACCATTACTTCTTTCACATCTTCTGTCGTAAATTTTTCCCCATAAAAAACAACTTCTACATCTTTATCTTTTATTGCTGTATAATAATCTGATAAATATTCTTCTGCTCCTAAATAAGCCTCTTTTTTATGCGCCTCTTGGTTTTCTTCCCACGCTCCATCTGTAAATATAAATTGTCCACTTTCTGAAGCTTGAATAATTTCTAAACATGCTGTTAAACACATTTTATCCATATCTATGTATTTCTCGATACCTTCAAATGATTTCTTGATAACTGGTTGAATTTTCTCAGTTATATAATTGGTTGAATATTCTTTAGGACTATTTTTAAACTTTTCTTTTGTCTCATATGTCAAAATTTCTTCTATTTCAGCATTTTCTAAAGTCGCATTGGCAATATCTCGCCCTAAACTCGGAATCATATATATGTCTTTATCGGCTATACTTTCATTTGCCATTAATACGGCCGTTAAAAGTGCTTTATCGGGTAATGCATGAATGACTTTCTTGGATTCCCTTTCTCTTTTTCTTTCACCTGGTATGGATATGTGGTTAACAAGTTCTTTACTCATAAGCACTTGCACAAAATAATACTTTTCCCATGGATATTGTAATGTTCGTGAAATAACAATATCTTGGTCTTTCAATATGTCTTCAGCCATCACTTCTGTTCTTTCTAATGCTTGTTCAAGTGCTTTCTTTTCCTTAATATATGTATCATGTAACGGATGATTTCTATTATTCAAGGCTTCTTTACTTTCTAAATATTTTTTAAAAGTAAGTAACAATACCTTTCCTTTATCAATATCTTCTTCATTTTCTATTAAAAACTGTGTTACCATATCACGTTCGTTATCTAAGTTTCTTTTGTCTTCATCTAAAAATCTTGACATATAATCGTGTAGCTTCCTATTCTTCATGCGCTTTTCAAAGTTTCTATATTTTAAAATCACTTCTTGCCTTTTTCCTTGTTTAGCAACAGTTGTAAGATCTGCTTTTAAAATTTGTAATCTACAATTTCTTTCCATTTCTTCAATTGATACTTCATCTAAACGTTTCATTTTTTCACCTCATTATCTATTATATCACTTAACTTTACATAAAGTCAATTTTCTATACAACATCGCAGTGGTAACGAATAAAAATTTTTTTCTTAGAAAATTAATGTTTTTATTAATTATATTTTCATATATTTTCGCATTT
>CALXXJ010000066.1 GCA_944392665.1 uncultured Clostridia bacterium
AGACAAATAATGCCATTAATGCCAAAAAGATCAAAATTTAGAAAAATGCAAAAAGGTAGAATGAGAGGAAAAGCAACTAGAGGAAATAAAGTTACAGATGGTGAATGGGGAATTCAAGCAGTTACAGCTGGATTAATTACAGGTAACCAAATTGAAGCAGCTCGTATTGCGATGACTCGTTATATTAAAAGAGGTGGAAAAGTTTGGATAAAAATATTCCCAGATAAACCAATTACAGCAAAACCAATCGGAACTCGTATGGGTAAAGGTAAAGGTGCTCCTGAATATTGGGTGGCAGTTGTTAAACCAGGAAGAGTTATGTTTGAAATTGCTGGTGTTTCTGAAGAAGTAGCTAGAGAAGCTTTAAGACTTGCTATGAATAAACTACCTAATAAAACAAAAATTGTAGCAAGAGAAACTGAAAAGGTAGGTGATAGTGATGAAGATAAATAAAATCAGAGAAATGTCTTCACCAGAACTAGAGAAAGAATTAGGTGAACTAAAAACAGAATTATTCAAATTAAAATTTAGTTTAGCTACAAACGGATTAGATAATCCAATGAAAATCAAAGAAGTAAAAAGAGATATAGCTAAAATAAATACTGTATTGACAGAAAGAAAAATAGCTGAAAGCAAGAAAGCATAAATAATAGTTAATTAAAATAAAGGTCATCCCTTATACATAAGGGGAGGGAACATGTTTTATCCCTGAAGAAATGACCAGAGGGAAAATTGTATCCCTTGACATTAGCTAAGAAAGGAGAAATCTAAATGGAAGAAAGAAATCTTCGTAAAGTTATGGTTGGAACTGTTAAATCTAATAAAATGGATAAAACAGTTGTTGTAGCAGTAGAAACAAATGTGAGCCATGGTGTATATGGAAAAACAGTTAAAAGAACATATAAACTAAAAGCTCATGATGAAGAAAATGTTTGCCAAATTGGTGATAAAGTAAGAGTAATGGAAACAAGACCACTTTCTAAGGATAAAAGATGGAGAGTTGTAGAAATCTTGGAAAAAGCAGATATAAAATAAAAAATATAAAAAATAATAAAATTCTATTAAGGGTCAACATATATTCACATGGGTAGGGGACATATCTTGTCCCAATAGGAATACCATGGGGAAAGATGTGTCCCCTGACATTAATAAAAAGAAGGGAGGAACCAAAAAATGATACAACAACAAACAAGATTAAAAGTAGCAGATAATACAGGTGCAAAAGAAATTATGTGTATTAGATGTTTAGGTGGTTCTTACAGAAAAACATGTAACATAGGAGATGTTATTGTTGCTTCTGTTAAATCAGCAACACCAGGTGGCGTTGTTAAAAAAGGTGATGTTGTAAAAGCTGTTGTTGTTAGATCTAAAAAAGGTCTAAGAAGAGCAGATGGTTCATATATAAAATTTGATGAAAATGCAGCTGTTATAATAAAAGAAGATGGAACTCCAAGAGGAACACGTATCTTTGGACCAGTTGCAAGAGAATTAAGAGAAAAAGATTATATGAAAATATTATCTTTAGCTCCAGAAGTTTTATAAGGAAAGCATGCATAACGAAATCAAAGATTTCTATGCATAAATGTGAAGACTGCTACGCAGTACTTCACGAATAGAAGAAGCTTAACCTTGTTATATACGGAAAAATCTATATAAGGTCAAGATAAAAGCTGATTTTTCCTATATAATAGAAAATAGTAAAGAGGAGATAACTTTAGTGAAGGTCAACAATCAATCACATGGGGAGGGGACATTCCTTGAACCAAGTGGAGATGACCAAAAGGTAAGGTGTGTCCCCTGACAATAATCTAAGAAAAGGAGGCAATCTCTAATGAGAATAAGAAAAGGCGATAATGTCCAAGTTTTATCAGGAAACGATAAAGGTAAAACAGGAGAAGTATTAGAAGTAATGCAAAAAGAAGATAAAGTCGTTGTTAAAGGCGTTAATGTAAGAAAAAAACACGTTAAAGCTAGAAAACAAGGAGACGAAAGTGGAATTATACCAGTAGAATGTGCTATTCCAGCTTCTAAAGTAAATGTTGTTTGCCCAAAATGTGGAAAAGTAACAAAAGTTGGATATAGTGTAGAAAAAGAAGAAAAAGTTCGTGTTTGTAAAAAATGCGGTGCAAAATTAAATTAATTATGAGGAAAGGAGGATTCACACAAAATGGAAAAATTAAGAGAACAATATGAGAAAGAAGTAATCCCAGCATTAATGAATAAATTTGGATATAAATCAGTTATGCAAGTTCCAAAACTTGATAAAATTGTAATTAATATAGGATTAGGAGATGTAAAAGAAAATCCTAAATCATTAGAAAATGCTATGAATGATTTAATGCAAATTACAGGTCAAAGACCAGTTGTAACAAAAGCAAAAAAATCAATTGCAGCATTCAAATTAAGAGAAGGTGTGAATGTAGGTTGTAAAGTTACATTAAGAGCAGACAAAATGTATGATTTTGCTTACAAACTATTTAATGTAGCACTTCCAAGAGTTAGAGATTTTAGAGGAGTATCAGCAAATTCTTTTGATGGAAGAGGAAATTATGCTATGGGTATAAAAGAACAATTAATATTCCCTGAAATCGAATATGATAAAGTAGATAAATTAAGAGGTATGGATATAATTTTTGTAACAACAGCTGAAACTGATGAAGAAGCAAAAGAGTTACTAAAATTAATGGGAATGCCTTTCAAAAATTAGTCAAAGGAAAGGAGTAAGACTATGGCTAAGAAGTCAATGAAAGTAAAACAAGCAAGACCACAAAAATATAAAACAAGAGAATATAATAGATGCAAAATATGTGGTAGACCACATGCATATATTAGAAAATATGGAATATGTCGTGTATGTTTTAGAGAATTAGCTCATAAAGGAGAAATACCAGGGGTTAAGAAAGCTAGCTGGTAAAAATTGATTGAAAGCAGCAATGTGAACAACTTACTACTTTAAATCAATTTGAATATAAAAAAAGAAGGAAAAGGAGGTAAGTAATTAATGAACATTACAGATCCAATAGCAGATATGTTAACAAGAATAAGAAATGCAAATAGTTCTAAACATAAAACAGTGGATATACCAGCTTCAAAAATGAAATTAGGTATTGCTGAGATATTGTTTAAAGAAGGATATATAAAATCTTTTGAAGAAATCAAAGATGATACACAAGGAATCATCAGAATTACTTTAAAATATGATGAAAAAGGAACAAGAGTTATTGATGGTTTAAAAAGAATCAGTAAACCAGGATTAAGAGTATATGCATCTAAAGAAGAATTACCAAAAGTTTTAAATGGTTTAGGAATTGCAATTATTTCTACATCACAAGGATTAAAAACAGATAAAGAAGCAAGAGAATTAGGAATTGGTGGAGAAGTATTAGCATATGTTTGGTAATCGGTATATATAATAAAGGAGAATAAATATGCAAGAAATAGGACAGATTACAAATTATTGGTATAACTTGATGGCAATTACAAACCAGGTTTCGATTGTATTATTTATAGTTAATGTGATTTTATGTTGCAGTGCTATTAAATTAAAAATTAAGAATAAGGGATTATTTGGGTTATCAATAATAATGTTTTTTATTAGTTATTGTAGTATGTGCATTTATGAGTATGGTGGTGCTATAGGTAGTAATCATTCTTATATGCCAAAAGCAATAATGGTATTTATACCCTTTATTGTACAAATAATTATTTTTATAAAATTAGTGATTAAAATTAAAAGAAAAGGAGGAAAATCCAAATGTCAAGAATAGGAAATAAACCAATTACAGTACCATCAGATGTTACAGTAAAAATCGAAGGACCAAAGGTTACAGTAACAGGACCAAAAGGTACTTTAGAGAAAGAATTTGATAAAAATATTTCTATAGAATTAGATGGAAATGTAATTAAAGTTACAAGAAGTAATGATGAAAAACA
>CALXXJ010000067.1 GCA_944392665.1 uncultured Clostridia bacterium
GCTCCTCCTAATCCTAGTACTAACATAGTAGATGCAACAACAATATTTTTAGATTTTCCAAAATCAATTTTATTTTCTATTAATACTTTCAAACCATTTACAGAAATAAATCCATATAATAGTAAAGATACACCACCTAAAACCGCATCAGGAATGGTTGATACCAATGCAGTAAACTTTCCTAAAAATCCTAAACAAATAGCAATAATGGCCGCTAATCCAATTACCCATACAGATGCCACTTTTGTCATTCCAACAACAGATGTGTTTTCACCATAAGTCGTATTAGCTGGTCCTCCTAAAAATCCTGCAACAAATGTTGCTAAACCATCACCTAATAGAGTTCTATCTAATCCAGGATCTTTTAATAAATTTTTTCCGATAATGGTACTCAATGCTGTATGGTCACCAATATGTTCTGCAATTGTTACTAAAGAAATTGGTACAATCGTTAATAATGCTGAAAAATTAGGTGTATAATTTAAGAATGGTACTACAAAACTTGGCATACTAAAGAAGCTAGCTTCTAATACTGGGGCAAAGTCAACCAATCCAAAACAGATTGCTGAAATATATCCTACCACAATTCCAACTAAAAATGGAATAATTTTTAAGAATCCCTTCCCCCTAACCATGACAATTGCTGTTGTTAAAAAGGTTATTAAAGCAACACCTATACATCTCCAATCAATTTGTGTGCCTGTTCCTAGTCCCACTTGAGATATTGCACTTGGTGCTAAACTTAATCCAATAATCATAATCATTGGTCCAATAACAACTGGTGGTAATAATTTGTCTATCCATTTTTTACCTATAAAATGAATAATTGTTGCAAAAATAACGTAAACAAGTCCTACTGCCATGACTCCAACCATGGCACCTGAAATTCCACCTTTTACATAAGCTGCTGCTAGTGGTGCAATAAATGCAAAAGAACTTCCTAAGTATACAGGTGATCTTCCTTTTGTGCATAAGATGTAAATTAATGTTCCAATTCCTGATGTTACCAATGCTACTGGAATGGTAAGAACTTCTTCACCTGCTGCTGTATTTACCATGATAGGAACTAAAATCGTTGCTCCAAACATAGCAAAAACGTGTTGTAATGCAAGGATTATCCATTTTGCAATGGTTGGTTTTTCGTTTACATCTAATAGTAATTTTTTTGTTTGTTCCATTAGAACGCCTCCTTTTATTTTCTTAGTAAGTGTTTAGATAGAAAAAATTACTTTTTCTTATACCACAAAAAAATATCAATTCCAAAAGAATTGATATAAACACTTACTTTATTAATTTAAAAATTGGGAATGCTAAATAAACAATATTTCTATTGATGTTACTTACTTTTGATTTTGTAATGCTTTCTACAAATTTTGTCATTTTTCTACACCCTTTCTTACTATATACCATTCATCAAAAAGTTGCAATAGAAAATGACTAATTTTCATGATTTTTATTATATTTTTAATAAATTGCAAATTAAAACTGATTGGTATTATAATTTATATGCATACCACCCCCCAGAAAAAATTTAATAAATTTCTCCTGTACTTGCTGTGTAAGTACAGGAGATAATGTTTATTATAACACTATTTATTCAAAAAGCAAGTGTTTACATAAACTTTTAAAAGATTTCTCTGTTAACGAGAAATCTTTTATGGTATATTATTGGGCACATGTGTATATCAGAACCTATAATGTTGCTAACATATACTTTTTATATATTATATTTTTCTCTTTTTGTATAGGTTGTATGTAATAATCTTTCAGCAATTTCACTTCCTGGTTTTTCTAAGAAATCCTTATATAATTTTTTCATAACTGGATTTTCATGTGATTTTCTAACAATGCTTCTTTCATCTATAGAATATAGAGCATCTGCTCTTAATTTTCTAACATCTACTTCTGCTCTTACTTTAGAGCTCTTAATTGGTTGACCACCACCCATGATACAGCCTCCTGGGCAAGCCATAATTTCTACAAATTGATAATTAGCATTACCAGATTTGATTTCTTCTAATATGGTTTTTGCATTTGCTAATCCACTTGCTGCAACCACATTGATATCTTTTCCTGCAATATTAATCGTTGCTCTTTTAATACCATCTCCACCTCTTACTTGTTCAAAATCAATTTTAGGTAAATCTTTTCCCGTTAAAGTATCTTGTGCTGTTCTTAAAGCTGCTTCCATAACACCACCAGTTGTTCCAAAAATAGCTCCTGCACCACTTGCTTCTCCCATAGGGCTATCAAAATTACTATCTTCCAACTTTTCAAATTCGATATTAGCTTGTTTTATCATTCTTGCTAATTCTCTAGTTGTAATAACATTATCTACATCATATAAGTTGTCTTCCATCATTTCTGGTCTTTGTCTTTCAAATTTCTTTGCAATACATGGCATAACAGAAACCACATAGATTTTTTCTGGATCTAATCCTTCTCTATTTGCATAATATGTTTTTAGGATAGCACCAAACATTTCATGAGGAGATTTACAACTAGATAGATGTGGTAATAATTCTGGATAATTCATTTCTATATATTTTACCCAACCTGGACTACAAGATGTAATCATTGGCAAATTATCATTTTTTGTAAATCTTTCTATAAATTCATTTGCTTCTTCCATAATCGTAAGGTCAGCACCTGTATTGGTATCAAATACTTTATCAAATCCTAAACGTTTTAATGCAGTTACCATTTTTCCTACTACATTTGTACCAATTGGCATACCAAATTCTTCTCCAAGAGCGACTCTAACTGCTGGAGCTGTTTGCACAATAACGGTTGTTTCTGGATCTTTTAATTTTACCCATACATCATTAATCGTTTCTTTTTCATGTAAAGCACCTGTTGGACAAGCTTCTATACATTGCCCGCAAAATGTGCAGTTAACATCATTTAAACTGTGGTCTCCGACGGTTGATATACATGATTCAAAACCTCTATTAATACAATCAATAGCACCGATTTTTTGCACATTTTTACATGCTGCCACACATCTTCTACATAAAATACATTTGTTAAAATCTCTTACAATAGATGGTGATAAGTCATCAATTTTATGCTCTGTTCTTTCTCCTTCAAATTCAATATTTAAAACATTAAATTTTGTAGCTAAAGCTTGTAATTCACAATTTCCTGAACGGGTGCAAGTCAAACAATCTTTAGCATGATTTGAAATTATTAAATCTAGAATCACATGACGTGCTTCTAATACATTTTGTGTATGTGTATGAACAACCATACCTTCTTCTACAGTTTGAATACATGAAGTAGCAAATCCCCTTCTGCCTTCTACTTCAACAATACACATTCTACAATCTCCCACTTCATTAATTTCTTTTAAAAAGCATAATGTTGGGATATCAATTCCTGCTGTTTTTGCAGCTTCTAATATTGTTGTTCCTTTAGGTACTGTTACTTTTTGATTGTCAATTGTTAAATTAACCATTTCTTTTTCCATATCCACATCTCTCTTTCTTTT
>CALXXJ010000068.1 GCA_944392665.1 uncultured Clostridia bacterium
CCATTGAAGAAATTCCCCCATCTTCCAATGGCTTGACCTAATGCTAGGTATGGGGCAATATAATCTAGCATATCTAAAATATTCATTTTCTTTGCTCGGCAATATATAATAATGGTTATAACTGCTCCTATAATTCCTCCATAGATTGCCAGTCCACCATTTCTTATATTAAAAATTTCAATTGGATTTTTTGTATAGTATGATAAATCAAATAAGACATAATACAGTCTCGCACAAATGATAGAAATAGGAATTACTATGATTAATACTTCTAATATATTCTCAAAATCTATTCCATATTTTTTATCATCTTTTTTGCATAAAATAATAGCGATAACAAATGCACTTACAATCAAAATAGCATACCAATAAATATCTACTCCAAAAATACTTATGGCTACACTATTCACATTTAGTTTTAATCCTAATCCTGAAAATATGATTTCTTTCATTGTTATTTCCTTTTCTTTTAATGTTTATAAATGATGTTTTTAATATCATCTATGTCTATTTCTTGTATTTTCATTTTTGTACCGATTTTGAGCTATGATTTCAACTTTTATTTTCCTATTTTTTATATCTTTTACGATTCCTTTAGTATCATCTTTTAATTCAACTACATCAAATATTCTTAATTGTTTTGATTGCATTTTAAAAAACTCCACTTCTAATATTCTTTATATTATGCTTCTATCTAATTTTTCTATAATTCCTGTAAATTCTATTCTAGCTTTGTCCATATCTCCATTCTTGAAACTTTTTAAAAATATTTCATCAAAAATGTTACCTCGAATTAATTTTGTTTCTTCTTTTGTATATTCTCTATTTTCTATTTTAGTCACTCCTGCTACTAAATCTATTTCATTTTTTGTAAATATTTCATATGGATTCATTGTTTTTCTCCTATTCTTTCATTAATATTTCACATTTGATTTCTGGATGTATCAATCTTGCAAAATCAGTTGCGTCTTGTTTTGTTCCTACTACACTTCCATAGTGAATTGGAACTGCTATTTTCGGTTTTATTTCATTTATTAAATATGCTGCTTCTTTAAAATCCATTGTATATGTCCCACCTACAGGAACAAACGCAACATCACATTTTACTTTTTTATTTTCTTCTGTGATATCTGTATCTCCAGCAATATAATAACGAATACCATTTAATTCTACTATATAACCTACCCATCCATTTTCTTTTGGATGAAACTGTTTATCTACATTATATGCTGGTATTGTTTCAAATCTAATTCCTTCTACCATATCTGTTTCTTCTGGGTCGACTGTGATAATGTAATCTTTTTTATATCCTCTTCTTAACAGCTTGGTTAATAGTTCTTCAGGTGCAATAATAACTGTGTCCTCTTTTATAACTTTATCTATATCATTTTCTGAATAATGGTCATAGTGGTCATGTGTTAAAAATATAATATCTGCATCATGATAGTTTTGAGCTATTTTAAAAGGATCGAAATATATTGTTTTCCCTTTATTTACTTTTATACTACTATGATATAACACTTCAATACCTTCTAACATTAAAAATCCTCCTTCCATTTGTTACAGATATTTTTATTCTAAAAAATCATTTTCATTTTATCACAAAAAAATCAAAAATCATAGTGTTTTCGAATTTTGAGCATAAAAAAACTTAGATAATGCTATTTCTAAAGCTTTATCTAAGTTTAAATTTTTTAAATTAATTTAATTTATCAACAATATCAAGTGGTGGATATGTGCAGATATAACATTCTCTTGTTGTATTAATTGGCCTTTTTATATAATTTTTAGTCTCAATGATAATAATAATCTTATCTGATTTTGAAACTATATCTATTTCATTGAATAATTTATCCATTTCTTCTTCCTTTATTGCAATAATATCATAACTAATATATCTTGTTTTTAATGTTACATTTACTGGATGCTTTCCTTTTTTGATTTCTGGATTTCTCTCCAAATATTCCATCACAACATCAAATACAACAACATTTCTATTATTCATTTGTTTTGCTTTATGCCTTATAAGTCCAGTTGTTTTATCTCTTACCAATATTTTATTGGCAATTAATACATCTATATCACTTCTAGTACAATTACATATTCTCTCAATATGTTCCTCTCTTAAAGATTGAAAATCCCATAATAATTTTACAATTTTATTTTTTCTCTCATTCATCTACATCACTTCCTAAAATTTTTACCAGCGAACTATAAATCTTTCTTTTTTCTGGTACGATTTTATATATTTTTACAATTACTTTTTCTTTTGGAAATGGTGGTCTATCTAGCCAAGTTGGTAAAGTACAAACAGTGTCTACACCTTGTGCAATATTTGCAAATATTCCATTGTCTGTATAACCTGTTACCTCTGCTAAATATTCACCTTTTTCTGTAAAGTCTCTTCTAATATTTTTAAACGGATCTTCTAATAAATCTTTAATAGATATTTTTATACTTTGATTTTCCATGTCTATTTCTTTAATAATTACTTTGATTTCTTCATTTACCTTATACATTTTTGATACATCTTCAATATATCCATATTGTAAATCTTGTGCCTTCACCACAAAATCTATTCCTACACATTCTATTCTTATATATTTTCTCCATACACCAACAACTTTGGCATATATTTTATCTCCGACTTCTAGTTTTTTTATATTCACTTCTCTTAATCTTTCCATTGCTTTTACTCTGGAACCAACTGCTTTTTCACTCACTCTATCTGCTTCTACTATAATAAATTTGATTTCTGCTCCCATCATATTTCTTAATACTTTCTTATTGTTTTGACCATCTTTAATAATTTCTGTAGATGGAATTAAAACTTTTATCCCTCTAAAATTCACGATTGCACAAGTTATATTTTCTTCTTTCATTTTTTCTACTTCGATTGCAATAATATTTCCTGTTAAGATTTTACCTCTTTCTTTAGATGAATTGATATTCTGCCAAGTTATTTTTTCTTGCAACTCACCTGTCATTAAATGTCACCTCTTTCTACTTAAAAATCTTTAAATGAATATTTAACCTTTTTTTCTTTCTTAAATTTATAATTTTGTTCTATATTATCTTTAAATTTTTCTTTCAATTCTTCTTGTGTAATGTCTTTTAACTTTTCTGCTTCTGGATGACTACTATAGTCAAACTTTTTACACATAAATGGTTCTTTTCCTCTTATCATAATAATTTCTTTTTCATGATCCATTTTTAGTAGTTCATCCGGATTCATTAAATTTCTTTTGCTTGTTGAAATATTTTCTATTCCATATGTAAAATTCCCATCAAATCCAGCTTCTTTTCTGATTGCATTTGTTTCTACAGTTGCAACACCTAAATATTCGCTTATATATTCTGCTGTTAGGATATCTCCACATCCCATACATATTTTTGTATCACAATTTCC
>CALXXJ010000069.1 GCA_944392665.1 uncultured Clostridia bacterium
TTTAATTTTAATCATTTAAATATAATAAGTGATAGTATATCAATAAATAATGGAAAAATAGAATATGAAGAAATTTTAAAAACAGGATAATCAAACATAATAATCGCCAACAAGGCGATTTATTAATAAGGTATGTTGGAAGTTAGAAAAGTCCACACCATTGATATTTGCTTTCCAACCAGAAGGAAAAGGAATATCAGGAAAACGATTGCTAATGGCAACAACATTCTGATAAGCAGTAGAATTTTGATTTATATAGCCATTTACTAAGTCAACACCATCAGGATTTACCATAGGCATAATATAAATAGAAGTACTGTTAAAGAGTTGCCTAATAGGATATCCATAAAGAGAACCGTTAGAAACATAAGCATCACAATAATTTTCAATAAACTTCATTAATAAAACAGAAGTAATCCATTCATTAGCATGAATAGATCCAGAGTAAAAGACTTTATGGGGTCCATTTCCTAATTTTACAGCATAAATAGGCTTACCCAATACACTATTTCCAACTACTTGAATATTTAAAAATGGATATGCATGATTTAATAAAATTAGATTTTGTCTTAACAGATAAGAATTGTATAAAACATTTGTAGGAACTATATTCATTTTCATCACCTAGAAATATCATATGAAGTTTTTTTGATTTTGTTAAAAAATAATAATGTGTGTAAAATTATAAAATAAAGATATAGTCAAATATGATGAGTAACAAATCGGTTTCTTTCCTAATATCTTATATGGGAGGAGATAAATTATGAATGAAATAAATCCAATTTTGTATACAATACGACCAGGAGATACACTATATAAATTAGCAATGCAATATGGAACAACTGTGCAAAGTATAATTGATAATAATATGGCATTAAATCCATATAATTTAAGAGTTGGCCAACAAATTTACATTTACCCAAATCATGAATATTGGATTAGTATGAATCAAGTGCAATTGATAAAACAAATGAACTTAGTCTGGGAGCAACATATCATGTGGACGCGAATGCTTTTAATTAGTATTGCAGAAAATTTAAAAGATTTGGAAGCGACGCAAACACGTTTGTTACGAAATCCTAAAGATATAGCAGATGTTTTTAGAAGATTTTATGGAATTGCTGTAGCTAATAGAATTCAGCAATTGATAACAGAATATTTGGTAATTGGTAAAGAATTAATTGTTGCACTAAAAAATAAAAATCAAGAAGAAGCAACAAAGTTAAATACGAAATGGTATCAAAATGCAGATGAAATGGCAGAAGCATTTAGTAGCATAAATCCATTTTATCCAAAAGAAGAAATCCGAAATATGTTATATGAACATTTACGTCTGACAACAAATGAAGTGAATTACAGATTACAGGGGAATTATGCAGAAGATATCAATAGTTATGATATGGTACAAAAAGAAATTTTAAAAATGTCTCAATTTTTTGTCAATGGTATTGTAAAGCAATTTCCAAATCTATTTTAAAACGAACATATATAAAGATAAAGTCTTGTAGTGAGATAACTGCAAGATTTTATTTTTTTATTGAAAATGAAAATAATATATTTTATAAAAAATATTGACATTGTTCTGAAAATAGTATAATATAAAAATATAAAATATTATTCTAAAAACAGAACAATACAAAAGGAGAAATAAATGGGATATTTAACAGCCAAACAATTTTCTGAAATATGGGGAATTACAGAAAGAAGAATTATTAAATTATGTAAGGAAAATAGAATTCATGGAGCTATTAAAAATGGAATGATATGGGAGATTCCAGAAGATACATTAAAACCTTCAGATAGGAGAAGTAATATCTATAAATATATCCATATACCTAAAAAAATTATGATAGTTAATAGCAATAAAGGTTGGAACGCATATTTAAAAGAATGTCTAGAAAAAGAGGGATATATTGTAGAGTATGGAGAAATTGAAAAAATACAAGATAATCTAGAAAATGTATCCAAATATTATGAAGGACTTATTTATTTTGCAAAACACCATATGGATAAAAAAGAGGAAAATTTTATTGTCCATTTTGCAAAAAAATTACATGCAGAGTCAAGTATGGTAATTGTTGATGACAAGGCTCCAAAAAGAAATCCAATCGAAAAGAATTTAGTAACAACATTAAAAAATGAGATTGGATTGAGAATCAATACACTTCTTTTGGACATACCAAGGGATAAACAATGTATTATAAACGAGCATGAAATCGTAGAAGATATTGTTGAGTTATTACTTAGACTAAAAAATACAACCGGTATGGCTATTGAAACAGATGGTGGAAAAATTGAATTTGGAGAAAATGGAAAAACAGAAAATTTAGAAATCGGAAAATTTTATAAAGCATTAAATCATTGTTTTAGAAGATTAAATAAAGAATCTTATTTATGGTGTGCATCAACCATGTTAGAAGATGAATGGACAGAAGAACCACAAGAAATGAAGTTTAGACAAATTAACTTAGAAGCAGCCAATAGAGGGGTAAATGTAGAAAGAATTTTTATTTTTAGTAGAGATAAGATTAAAGAATTTAAGCAAAATAAAACATTAAAAATTTATATGCAAAGTAATATCAAAACATTATATGTAGATTATGATGAGATAAAAGAAAAAGAACCCAAATTATTAGAAATTGTTGGTGCAGGATGGGACGGAATTGATAAAGAAATTTTAATCGCAGATTTACCAGAAGGAATGAAAGAAAGAGGATATATTTCTAAAAATCAAAAAGAGGTTATGGAAGCTTATACTTGTTTTCAAAAATTAGAAACATATTCTAAAAATTTAAAGGAGGTTTTAAAATGAATTTAGTGTATAAGAAAATTGAAGAAAAAGATAAGGAGCAATTATTTAAATTAATTGAAACCGTATTGGGAGGATTAGAAGACAAAGAATATTTTATTCCTTATGAACAATGGGAATATGACAGTATGTTTGATGAAAAAAATTATGCACCATTATATGGAGCTTATGATGGAGATAAGCTTGCTGGTATGGCACAATTATATGTTTCACAAGAGATGTTAGCAGACTTTAAAAAAGAATTTGGGCTTGAAGAATATCAAGTATGTGAATTAGGTGGAAACTTAGTTTTACCAGAATACAGAGGAAATGGTATTACCACAAAACTTCAAACAATAGAATTAAATTTAGCAAAAGAATTAGGGTTTGATTATATTATTTCAATGGCACATCCAAACAATATAGGAAGTTGTAAAACACTTGAAAGAGTGGGATTGAAATTTGTAAAAGAAACAAGATTATCTAATGGATTTTTAAGAAAGTTATACATGTTAAAATTAAAATAAATATATTATGGTAGTGTAAAGTAGTCTATGAAAAAATAGAATATGAAAACATTATCCAAAAAATGTAAAATAGTACATTGAAAAGT
>CALXXJ010000070.1 GCA_944392665.1 uncultured Clostridia bacterium
ATTTCTCTTTGTGCATTCATAACATCATCATATTTTAATACATTTTTACGAATCGTAAAGTTTCTTCCTTCTACTTTCTTTTGTGCATTTTCAACTGCTTTAGATATAATTTTTGAATCAATTGGCATATCTTCATCTGCACCTAATGAATTGTATACTTTTGTGATAGCATTTCCACCAAAGATTTTCATTAAATCATCATCTAGTGCAATATAGAATTTAGATTCACCAATATCTCCTTGACGTCCAGAACGTCCTCTTAACTGGTTATCAATTCTTCTTGATTCATGTCTTTCTGTTCCTATAATTTTTAATCCACCAGCATCAATTACTTTTTGTTTTTCTTCTTTTATTTGTTCTTCATATTTATCTACTAATTCTTTAAATTGTTTTCTAGCATTTAAAATATCTTCATTATCTGTTTCATAATAGGTGTTTGCTTCTTCAATTAGTTCATGAGACATTTTCTTTCTTCTCATTTCTTCTTTCGCTAAAAATTCGCTATTTCCACCTAAGATAATATCAGTACCACGTCCTGCCATGTTTGTTGCAATGGTTACTGCTCCGAATTTACCAGCTTGTGCAACGATTTCTGCTTCTTTTTCATGGTATTTAGCATTTAATACTTCATGTTTGATTCCTTCTTGTTTTAATAATTTGCTTAATTTTTCAGATTTCTCGATAGATACTGTACCTACTAGAACAGGTTGACCTTTTTCATGGCTTTCTTTAATACTTCTTACAATTGCTCTAAATTTTGCATTTTCGTTTTTGTAAATAACATCATTTTCGTCTTTACGAATCATTGGTTTGTTTGTTGGTATTTCAACAACATCTAAGTTATAGATTTCCTCGAATTCTGCTTCTTCTGTCATGGCTGTACCAGTCATACCAGATAATTTGTCATACATTCTGAAGTAATTTTGGAATGTGATAGTTGCTAATGTTTTTGATTCATCTGCAATTTTTACATGTTCTTTTGCTTCAATTGCTTGATGTAATCCATTGTTGTATCTTCTTCCATACATGATACGACCTGTAAATTCATCAACAATTAATACTTCCCCATCTTTTACGATATAGTCAATATCTTTTTTCATAACCCCATGTGCTCTTAATGCTTGATTAACATGATGTACTAATGTTGAGTTTTCTAAGTCGTTGAAATTTTCTAATCCAAATGCTTCTTCTGCTTTTTTGATACCTTTTTGTGTCAATGATGCAGATTTTGCTTTTAAGTCTACGATATAGTCATATTTTTCATTATCTTCTGCTTGTTCATAATCTTTTACATCTTCTTCAATAATAACTTTGGGTGTTAATCTTCTAACAAAATTATCTGCTTTTTTATATAAATCAGATGATTGGTTTGCTCTACCTGAAATGATAAGTGGTGTTCTAGCTTCATCAATTAAAATACTATCAATCTCATCGACAATGGCATAATGTAATCCTCTTTGTACTAATTGATCTTTATAAATAACCATATTATCTCTTAAGTAATCAAATCCAAATTCATTATTTGTACCATATGTTAC
Organism: uncultured Clostridia bacterium; assembly: GCA_944392665.1. Lineage (GTDB taxonomy): Bacteria > Bacillota > Clostridia > TANB77 > CAG-508 > CAG-269. The sequence goes on from CALXXJ010000070.1 coordinate 1,539, forward strand.
ATCTGCATTATAGGCTTCTTGTTTTGCTTTAGGTTCCATACCAGCAATAACTAGTCCAACAGATAGTCCTAAGAATTTATATAGTTTTCCCATCCATTCACTATCTCTTTTTGCTAGGTAGTCATTTACAGTAATAACATGAACACCTTTTCCTTCAAGTGCATTTAGATATACTGGTAATGTAGCAACTAAGGTTTTTCCTTCACCTGTTTTCATTTCTGCAATTCTACCTTGGTGTAATACAATACCACCAATTAATTGCACATCAAAATGTCTCATGCCTAGAACTCTTTTAGAAGCTTCTCTAACAACTGCATAAGCTTCTGGTAATATATCATCTAATGTTTTACCATCTGCTAATTGCTTTTTAAAATACTCTGTTTTTCCTCTTAATTCACTATCACTTAATTTTTGCATTTCTTCTTCAAGTGCATTAATTTTAGCAACTAATGGCTTTACTCTCTTTACTTCTTTCTCACTATATGTTTTAAATAATCCCATTGTTAATCGGTCCTCCTAAGTTTATTTTTTCACTTTGTTACTATATCACTAAAATTTATTTTTATCAAGTGCTTTAAAAGCATTTATTGAAAATAACCTGATATTTAGCATAATCGATTTTTTCATACATATATTTAAATAACAAAACTCATGAAAGAAAGGATTTTTTATGTTTATATATAATTTTAAAGTAAATGGTAGTAAAGTATTTAAATATTTTTTTACAGGAATTGTGTTACTCATTATTGTCATCTTGATTTTTGTTAGTATTAAACTATTTGTTGGTGCTAGAAATGATAGAAATGTTTCTAGTTGTATGCCTCAAAGTGAAGTTTCCGTTATTTCTACAAAAAATTATACCAATGTTTTGAAAGCTGTTCATGAAAATATAGATGATTATGTCGGAGTAAAAATCAGATTTACAGGATACATATATCGAGTATTAGATTTAACAGATACACAATTTATATTAGCAAGAGATATGATTATTTCTTCTGATTATCAATATGTGATTGTGGGATTTCTATGTGAATATGAAAATGCACAAGATTTTGCGAATGAGACATGGGTTGAATTAACTGGTGAAATTACAAAAGGCAACTATCATGGTGATATGCCAATTGTGAAAGTTACAGAGATGAAAACAGTTGATAAACCAAATGAAGAATATGTATTTCCTCCAGATGATACCTATATTCCTACAAGTGGTGTGTTATAGAAAACGAAAATACTCTTTTTATAAAGTATTTTTTGTTTTATCTGTAAAATGGAGAATAATTGCTAGTTTTTCTCCTATATAACGTAGGTTTTTATTTACTTTATCGACAAATTGTGATATTATATGTATATGATTTTAATTTCGGAGGTAAATATGAAAGAAAATGAATTAATTTTAATCTTAGACTTTGGCGGACAATATAATCAATTAATTGCAAGAAGAGTTAGAGAATGTAATGTATATTCTGAAGTTGTACCATACAACATTTCTATCGAAAAAATCAAAGAAAAAAATCCAAAAGGAATTATCTTTACAGGCGGACCTGCCAGTGTTTATGGAGAAGATTCTCCTAAATGTGCAGAAGGTATTTTTGATTTAGGTATTCCTGTTTTAGGAATTTGTTATGGTATGCAATT
>CALXXJ010000071.1 GCA_944392665.1 uncultured Clostridia bacterium
AATGAAGTACAAATTGCTAAAATTTCAGAAGAAGGAATTGAAACTTCATTAGATCAATTATTAGAAAATTATGCACCAATCACAGAGAAAATAGTTGTAGAACAAGTCGTTATACCTTATGAAACAATCACAAAAAATACAACAAACACATCTACAGACACAACTAATAAAGTTGTGCAAGAAGGAAAAGATGGAATAAAAGAAGTAACATATAAAGTAAAATATCAAAATGATGTAGAAATTGAAAAGTCAGTTATATCAGAAGTTGTTGTGCAAGAACCAGTAGATAAAATTGTTCAAGTACAAAAAAAGGTAACTTCAAGAAGTTCAACATTGCCAAGAGTATCAAGTAACTCAACAGGAGGAACTGTATATAAAATAACAGCATATTGTCCTTGTAGCAAATGTTGTGGTAAAACAAGTGGAAGAACAGCATCAGGAACAACAGCAACAGCTGGAAGAACAGTTGCAGCATCTAGTAAGTTCGCATTTGGAACAAAATTAAATATTGGTGGACACGTATATACAGTTGAAGATAGAGGTGGAGCAATTAATGGAAACAAAATTGATATATTTGTTAATTCACATGCAGAGGCTCTACAATGGGGCGTAAGATACTTAAATGTAAGTGTTGTAAACTAAGAAAAAATGTAGTATAATATACTAGAGTTTGTAAGGCTCTAGTATATTTTTTTAAGGAGAAACTATATGAAACTAATATCTTGGAATGTAAATGGTATTCGTGCTTGTGTAAATAAAGGATTTACAGAATTTTTTGATAAAATTGATGCAGACATATTTTGTATACAAGAAACAAAATGTCAACCAGGACAAATAGAACTAAATTTTGAAGGATACAAAGCATATTGGAATAGTGCGGAAAGAAAGGGATATTCTGGAACAGCGATTTTTACAAAAAAAGAGCCAATGAATGTTACATATGGTATTGGGATTGAAGAGCATGATAAAGAAGGTAGAGTCATTACCTTAGAATTTGAAAATTTTTATATGGTAAATATTTATACACCAAATGCAAAAAGAGGATTGGAAAGATTAGATTATCGACAAATATGGGAAGATGAAATCAGAAAATATTTGTTGAAATTAAATAAGACAAAACCAGTCATTATGTGTGGAGACTTAAATGTAGCACATGAAGAAATCGATTTAAAAAATCCAAAATCTAATAGAGGAAATGCTGGTTTTACAGATGAAGAAAGAGAAAAAATGACAGAACTATTACATTCTGGATTTGTAGATTCTTTTAGATTTCTATATCCAGATAAAACAGACAGTTATAGTTGGTGGTCATATATGGGAAAAGCAAGAGAAAAAAATGTAGGATGGAGAATTGATTATTTTATCGTATCAGAAGATATAAAAGATAAAATAAAAGAAGCTATGATTTATCCAGAAGTGATGGGAAGCGATCATTGTCCAGTGGGGTTAATCATAGAATAGGGAGGAATTTTATGAGTGAAATAAAACACAATTGGAAAAAATGGCTATACTGGTTTGTTCTGGGAGTAGCACTAATTTGTATTTACAAGATTTTAGACAATTATGAAAATGTAATGGGAGTTTTAAATACTTTTTTTAGCGTCATTAGCCCATTTTTAATTGGTATATTTATTGCATATTTATTATATATGCCATCAAGAAAATTTGAAGAGTTATATGGAAAAGTAAAAATAAAATTTATATCTAAAAAAGCAAGAGGATTAAGTGTTATTACAGTGTATATTATCATTGTAGCGGCAATTAGTATATTATGCGCAGTTATCTTACCAATTGTTTTTGAAAGTATAACAGACTTTATTAGTAGCATACCACATTATATTGAAGATGCAATGAATGCCTATAATAACTTACCACAAGATTCCATATTAAAAAGCCAAATTGTTCAAGATGAAATTCATAATTTACAAAATATTGATATTAAACAATATTTAGATGTAGGAGCAATATTTGGATATTTATCAAATGCAATTGGTGCTATTTTTAGTATAGTAGATATCTTTATAGCAATTATCGTATCTCTATATATATTAGTAGACAGAAGAAAAATATTAACCTTTTTCAAAAGATTAGCAGGAGCTATATTTAAAGAAAGAACATATAGAAATCTAGATAAATATTTTAATGATACAAATGAAATTTTCTTTAAATTTGTTGCTAGCCAATTCTTAGATGCTATTGTTGTAGGAATATTAGTATCAATCGCAATGACTATTATGGGAGTTAGATATGCACCATTATTAGGATTCTTTATTGGTATATTCAATATGATACCATATGTAGGTGCTATTATTGCAACAGTAATAGCAGCAATTATCACATTAATAACAGGAGGTCTATCACAGACTATTTGGATGGTAATCGTTGTTATTATATTACAACAAATAGATGCCAATATTATCAATCCAAGAATTGTTGGAAAATCATTAAAAATTAGTCCATTACTTGTATTATTTGCAGTAACATTTGGAGGTGCTTATTTTGGAATATTAGGAATGTTCTTAGCAGTACCAGTAATTGCAGTTATCAAAATATTAATAGATGATTTTATAAATTATAGAGAAGCAAAAAAGAAAAAAGAAATTTTGGGAACAGATTAAGATGTCCATTGGGGACGTTTCTGTTTGGACATTTTTTGAATAACTTATTCCAAAAATGTCCAAACAGAAACGTCCCCAATTGGTCATTAAAGAGTCCGTCCCCAAAATCCCTTTTTATCCTCTTTGTAATAAATATTGTATTCCGCCATTGGCAATAGCAGTTAATGTAAGAACGATAATTCCTGCAGCAAAAACACCAGCTATAATTGGTGGAATTGCTTTTTTAGGTGGTAGATCCAAAAAGTTTGCGATTAATGAACCAACCCAAGCTCCAGTTCCTGGTAATGGAACTGCAACGAATAAGAATAAACCTAAAGCAGCAAAATTTTGTAATTTTTCACTTTCTTCTATTTTTTTAGTTGCTCTTTCAGATGCCCAATCAATAATAATCTTAAAAGGTTTCCATCTGCCAAAGAAATCAAATAAAGGTCTAATAAATTTTACGATAAAATAGACAGGTATAATATTTCCTATAAAACTACATAAAAAAGATTCTACATAATTTAAATGAAAAGTAAATACACCT
>CALXXJ010000072.1 GCA_944392665.1 uncultured Clostridia bacterium
GCATCCTCATAGTTGTATCCTTCCCATGTTGAGAAAGCAACTAATACGTTTTTACCTAATGCCATTTCTCCATTTTTCGTTGATGGTCCATCTGCAATGGCATCTCCTTTTTTAACCTTTTCACCAGTTTTTACAATTGGTTTTTGATTAATACAAGTACCACCATTGGTTCTTTTAAACTTACGTAATTTATGTACGACTGTTTTTCCATTATTATATTTAACTGTAATGGCATCTCCTGTTACTTTTTCGATAACACCATCATCTTCTGCTAATACTAAGATTCCTGAATCTTTTGCTGCTCTGTATTCAATACCTGTTCCAACAATTGGGCTTTCTGTAATCATAAGTGGTACAGCTTGACGTTGCATGTTTGCACCCATTAATGCTCTTTTTGCATCATCATGCTCTAAGAATGGAATCATGGCTGCTGCAATAGAAACCAATTGTTTTGGTGAAACATCTACATATTGTACTTTTTCTTGGTCTACTTCTATAACTTCATTTCTAAATCTAACTCTAATTCTTGGATGCACAAAACTTCCATCTTTATTAATTGGTTCTGATGCTTGTGCAATAATATAATTGTCCTCCACATCTGCACTCATATATTCTACAATGTCTGTTAATTTATGTGTTTCTGGATCCACTTTTCTATATGGTGTTTCAATAAATCCATATTCATTAATTTGTGCAAATGATGATAATGCTGAAATTAATCCAATGTTTGGTCCTTCTGGTGACTCGATTGGACATAATCTACCATAATGTGTATAGTGAATATCACGAACCTCAAATCCTGCTCTATCTCTTGTTAATCCTCCAGGTCCTAATGCTGAAATTCTTCTTTTATGTGTTAATTCTGAAAGTGGGTTTGTTTGATCCATGAATTGTGATAATTGTGAACTTCCAAAGAATTCTCTAATTGCTGATGTAATTGGTTTTGTATTGATTAATGTTTGTGGTGTTACAACATCTAAGTCTTGAATGGTCATTCTTTCACGAACAACTCTTTCTAATCTTGTTAAACCAATTCTAAATTGATTTTGTAATAATTCACCAACACAACGAATTCTACGGTTTGCTAAGTGGTCAATATCATCTGGTTCACCTAATCCATGTGATAAATTTAGTAAATAGTTAATAGAAGCAATCATATCTTCTGTTGTGATATGTTTTGGTACTAATTCATTTTGTCTTTCTTCTATGATTTTTACTAATTCTTTTTCGTCTGTATTATCTATAATATTTTTTAATACATCATAATTTACTAATTCTTTAAAATGTAATTTGCTTAGATCAACATTTGGTAATACTTTGTGGATATTGACTGTACTGTTTCCTATAATTCTAACACTTCTATCTCCAACAGTAACATCTACCACGTTAATTCCTGCATTTTGGATATTTTCTGCAACTTCTTCTGTAATGACTTCTCCTGCTTGTACGAATACTTCTCCTGTTTCACTATCTACGATATCTGTCGCTGCAACTCTTCCTTTAATTCTTCCAGCTAATGCTAATTTTTGATTAAATTTATATCTTCCTACTTTTGCTAAATCATATCTTCTATTATCATAGAATAATCCATTAAATAGGTTTCTTGCAGCATCTGCTGTTGGAAGCTCTCCTGGTCTTAATTTTTTATAAATTTCGATTAATGCTTCATCTTGGTCTTTTATTGTATCTTTATTGAGTGTTGCTTTGATTAATTCTTCATCACCAAATAAATCTAACATTTGTGCATCTGTTGCCACACCAATTGCTCTTAATAATGTAGTTACTGGAACTTTTCTTGTTCTATCTACACGAACCCAGAAAATATCATTTCCATCTGTCTCATATTCTAGCCATGCTCCACGAAGTGGCATAACAGTTGATGTATATGTTTTCTTTCCTGTTTTTGTGTCAAATACTTCATCATAATAACAACCTGGTGAACGAACTAACTGGCTAACAACAACTCTTTCTGCTCCATTGATTACAAATGTACCACTATCTGTCATTAGTGGAAAATCACCTAAATAGATTTCTTGCTCTTTAATTTCACCTGTTTCACGGTTAATTAATCTTACTTTTACATGTAATCTTGTTGAATATGTTGCATCTCTCTCTTTTGCTTCTTCTACTGTGTATTTTGTCTTGTCCTCCATGTAGTAATTAAAAAATTCAAGTACAAGATTTCCAGAATAGTCTTCGATTGGAGAAATATCTTTTAAGACTTCACCTAATCCTTCTTCTACAAACCAATCATAAGAATCTCTTTGTACTTTGATAAGATTTGGCATTTCGATATAATCGCCAACTTTCGCGAAATCTTTACGAGAAGCTTTCTCGTATGTCACTTCTTTTAAATTCAAGAAAATCACCTCATATAAAATATTAAGCAGAAATAACAATCAACATGTTTGTTGATTTAATTTATTAGTTAAAAGAAGTCCTTCTTAAATCATAAATTTCTTGACTAAGATTTAAAATTGTCTGCTCTTACAATTTTAAATTTGCTTAGGGAAACTTATATTTAATTCCTCTTCTTTTAAGATTTAACTTTTGAATAAGAAAAGCATGCATAACGAAATCTAAGATTTCTATGCATAAATGTGAAGACTGCTTCGCAGTACTTCACGAATATAAGAAGCTTAACCTTGTTGTATACGGAAAATCTACATAGAAGCTAATATAAAAGCTGATTTTCCTATACAATAAAAATTTTTTGAATACTTATTTAGATAAAAAACGGCAATAAAAGAGCTGTCAAAAAATCTTCATTTTTCAACTGGCTCTAATAAAATATTCAATTTAGTTAATTTTTACTTTTCTTTATTTTAATCACCTTTTTATTTTTCTTTTTAGGCTAATTAAATTCTCTTATTTCAAATCTGTATTATTATATATCAAAATAGTTACGGAAGTCAATACTTTTAGGGAATTTTTCCAAAAAATTGTCATACTCATTTTCTGTT
>CALXXJ010000073.1 GCA_944392665.1 uncultured Clostridia bacterium
GAAAAAAGTGATTTAACATTAACAGTTGCAGGAACAGAAAAGAAAATTGCTATGATTGAAGCAGGAGCAAATGAAGTTCCAGATGATGTGATGTTAAAAGCAATTGAAGAAGGACATAAAGAAATCAAGAAAATCTGTAAATTCATTGAAAAGATGAAAGAAGAAATTGGAAAACCAAAATTTGAATATAAATCATTTGCAGTACCAGAAGATATTTATGAATTTGTAGAAACTAATTTCAAAGAAGATATGTTAACAGCTGTTCAAGAAGTAGATAAAGAGACAAGAGATAATAACATTTCAGAATTAACAGAAAAAATAGCAAATAGTTATGAAGAAAAATTTGGACAAGAAGCTGCTGAAGAGCATAAAGGTGATTTAGGAGAGGCTATCTACAAATTAGAAAAGAAATGTGTAAGACATTTAATTTTTGATGAACATAAAAGAGTAGATGGAAGAGCATTAGATGAAATTAGACCATTATCATGTGAAGTAGGCTTATTACCTCGTACACATGGAAGTGCTTTATTTACAAGAGGACAAACACAAGTATTATCTGTTGCAACATTAGGAATGATTAGTGAAGAACAAGTATTAGATGGAATTGATACAGAAGAGTCAAAAAGATATATGCATCATTATAACTTCCCAGCATATAGTGTTGGTGAAGCAAGAACTTCAAGAGGACCTGGTAGAAGAGAAATTGGACATGGTGCATTAGCAGAAAAAGCATTGGTTCCAGTTATTCCATCAAAAGAAGAATTCCCATATGCTATCAGAGTAGTATCTGAAGTATTATCTTCAAATGGTTCAACCTCACAAGCAAGTATTTGTGGAAGTACATTAGCATTAATGGATGCAGGTGTACCAATCAAAAGACCAGTTGCAGGTATTTCAACAGGATTGGTTACAAATCCAGAGGATGAAAATGACTATGTCATGTTAGTAGATATTCAAGGACTTGAAGATTTCTTTGGAGATATGGACTTTAAAGTAGGAGGAACAGAAAAAGGTATTACAGCTATTCAAGTAGATATCAAAGTGGATGGATTATCTTATGATATTATCAAAGAAGCTTTTGAAAAAACAAGAATTGCTAGAAAACATATATTAGAAGATGTTATGCTTCCAGTATTAGATAAACCAAGAGCAGATATTTCTCCATATGCACCAAGAATTGTAAGTACACAAATTAAAGTAGAAAAAATCAAAGATGTTATTGGAACTGGTGGAAAAACAATTAATAAAATTATTGAAGAAACAGGTGTAAAAATTGACATTGAAGAAGATGGACAAGTATTTATCTATTCAAATGACAACAAAAAAGCAGAACAAGCATTAGAAATGATAGAAGATATCGTTAGAGAAGTAGAAGTAGACGGAATCTATTATGGTGAAGTTGTTAGAATTATGAACTTTGGAGCATTTGTTGATTTAGGATGTGGAGGAAAAGAAGGATTATTACACATTTCTCAAATTTCTAAAGATAGAATTAAACATGTGGAAGACGTATTACATGTAGGAGATAAGGTAACTGTAAGAGTTACAGATATTGATGACCAAGGTAGAATTAATTTAACAATGAAAGATTTAGCTGAAACAAATTCAGAAGAAAATCAAGAAAATAAGGAATAATATGGATTTTATAAAAATAACATATTAAAATATAGGGGAGTTGTATGAATGTACAACTCTTTTGTATTCATTTAGCAACAAAAAATAAATATAAAGAAAGAGGGAAGAGATGGGATATATACAAGAATTTTCAAATTATATAGGAAAAATTACAGGAATTGATAGTGAATATATAAAATTAACCATACTAACTGCATTAATATTTTTGGTCTTTGGAATTATAAAATCAATTATTAAAAAGATATATTCAAATTTGCCTGTAAATGATAAAAAGAAATTTTTCAGAAACCGAAAAATCCGAATTATTTTAACAGCAATTTCTTTTATATTGGTTTTTCTTCTTTGGGGAGAAAAACTATCAGGATTAATTACACTGATTAGTTTTATATCAGCAGGTTTAACCATTGCAGTAAGAGAAATTATATTTAACTTTTTTGCAGGAATCTATATTAATATCAATCGACCTTTTGAAATAGAAGACAGAATTGAAATTGATGATGTTATGGGAGATGTTATCAGTAAACATGCATTAGGTTTTGAAATATTAGAAATAGGTAAAAGAGTATATGGTGAACAAAGTACAGGAAGAATTATTCATATACCTAATTCATATATCTTTACTAAAACACTAAAAAATTATACCAAAGTGTTTAAATACATATGGGATGAAATAAAGGTAGATGTTTCTTTAGATGCAGATATTAAGAAAACAGAAGAAATATTATATGAAATTGTATTTGATAATGAAACTTTAAGAGAGATTCCAAAGAAAATGGAAGATGCTGTTGATGAAGCAATTTTAGAATATAGAATTTATTATAACAATCTAGATCCAATTATTTACATAAAAATAGAAAGATCACATATAGAAATGCATTTAAGATATTTAGTACATCCTAAAAAAGCAAGAGATGTGCAAAATGAAATCAATATGAGAATTATGGAGGAATATCAAAAAGGAAATATACAATTATATATAAATGATTAAAATCGTATAATTTATAGTTATGATGCTTTATATATTTTAGGTTTAACTAAAAGGTGTGTTATCAGCTATTTTGTGAAATTTTTTTGAAAAAACCTTGCATTTTTGGTAAAAAGTGGGTATAATATCTCAAGTTTGACACTTTTGAAAGAGTAAAAAGTCTGTAACACAGTATATATCTGTGATACAGGCTTTTAC
>CALXXJ010000074.1 GCA_944392665.1 uncultured Clostridia bacterium
CAAATATCAATATCATTGTACCATGAAGGACTCATGATTCCTTGGAAATACATATTATTAATATGTTCAATTGCTTTTGCTCTAGATTGATTTTTAGCAGTTTGCTCTACTTTTTCTTTTGAAACTGTTAGATTTGGTGTATATAATTCATGAAGTGTTGCTTCTTGTAAATCTACAATCAGATATCCAGTTGATTTTTTTGTAAGTAATTTATTTTCTTCCAAAAACTTAAATCCTTCACTAATTGATTTTAAAGGTATATTTAGTTTTTTAGATAAATCGTTTAATTTAATATCTTTATTATATTTTGAAAGAAATAATGTATATAAATAAATTTTCAAATAATCTCCTGGTATTTGAGACAAATAATCTGAAAAAAATATATCTGGTATAGTAGTTTCAGAAAATAAAAGTGTTTTATCATTTTGTTCTAATTTCATTTTCGTTATCAATCCTTTCTAAGAGCAAATTGAGAATATGTAATAAGGTGTTACAAAATCTCATGATTTGGTAATACAAATTATATCTTTTTTAGACAAAAAATTCAAGGAGAAATTTCTGAATTTTAATATAGAAATCTCTAATTACCTATATCTGTTTGTTTTAGCGTAAAAAAATAATTTTTGTTTGATAAAAAATTTAAACATATAGATAAATACATAGATAATATTTTCCCCATGAATGCCAGAAATACTAAGTAAAAATACAGGAAAACAAAAGAGGATAAAAGTAATAACTTTTATATTGATATCTTGAATACAGATATGCAGTAATCCGCCAATTATGATAGCCCAAACAATATTGATAATAGCTACGGAATAATCAATAAATCCAAATATTTTATTTTTAAAAGTGTAATTTTGTGGAAAAATAAATTTCAAAATAATCACCTCCAATTTTATATCTTATTTTAAATTTGTAAAACTTTTCACAGATTGTGCAACAGTTGTGGAAACACCACCGATAAAATCGCGTACAAGAGAATTTGCTCTAATTAAACCGTACATGCCACCAACATAAATAAATTTGCTAAACAAATCTGTATTTGAAAAATCAACAGAAAACATCAATAATAAAATAATCGATACAATAATTTGAATAAATAGAAGAGAGAATAAATTTTTAAGCCAAGCTTTGAAAAACCAACTAGTATTGGAAAGTATTAATGATAAAAAAGCAAAAGGGGTAATGAGTACAAAAACTTTTATGAAAATATATCTTAAAGAATAAGTAAATACCAAATTTAATAAAGAGATAGATAAAACACTTTTTATTAACCCATCAATGGTAAAAATATTTAAAGAAGATGTATCAACAGAAATATTGGTATTTATATTTGTAATTAAAGAGGAAAAACAAATGCTTTGTCCGAATAAATCTTCTCCAATACTACGGATAAATAGAGAGATATAAGACATTAAATCAATGAATAATTCTACAATAAAGAAGGAAGAATTCATACAAATGGCATAAAGAACTATTTTGATAAAAAAGCTAGAGGGCTTGTCAATTCTATCATAGGTTAAATGAGATAATAAATATTTAATACTGTAATATAAAATAAAAGCAAATAATAAAGTATTCGCAATTAATAAAATACCACTAGAAGTTGAAGTACCTAAAATATCTTGAAAATATTTATCTTTTAAAATGTCTGAATTAATAAAAGTAAGTTCATCTAATAAACTATATAAGCTGTTATCAATAGAACTGAAAAGATTTTCAAAAATGGTATTAATGGTATCAATAATAATTTGGGTAATATTTTGAGATGATTCCATTTAACCTCCTATCCTACTAAAGATTGTATAGCAGATAAAATTAAATCAATAGCAAGTATAAAAGCATAGGAAAATAGAGAACCTTTTATTAATTTTTTTCCTGTTCTTATTTTTTCTTCATCGCCAAAACTGAATTTTTTCATAAACACACCAGTACCAACAGCTACGGCTGCAGCAGGTGTTGCAATTTTTAAAATCCAACTTTCAATATCTTTAAAAGCAGAATTAATTGTACTAATTAGTTTTGGGTCTCCTAAGGCAAAACAGATAGAAGAAGAGAAAAACAAGAGAATAAGAAAGATTATAAAAATATATAAACTATACAAATAAATAGATTGAATTTTAAAATTATTTTTTATATTTATTTTTTTTCTTTTCATTAAAAAACTCCTTTCGATTTTTAAAATAGGGAATCATTTGTAATTTGCAAGGGGGATATATTTTGTTACCATCTGATAAAAAACATAAGGCATGAAAGGTTTCTAATTCTTGTGTAAAATAATTTGATTCATAGATATAATCATTTTGAATATATGTACTGATGGATTCGGAAATATTGGAATTTTCAGAATTTAATGTATTAGAAATATAACTAAAATTGGTTTCTTTGGCATTTTCAGAAACACTTTTTGAAATTCTTGTCTTTTCTTCTTTCCCTAATTGTTTTTGTGCTTCTTCAATGGTAAAAATATCATCTGTGCGGAACCAAATTTTATTGATTAAATTTTGAACAATGACTTTTACAAATGAATCATCTTTTAATGTATTTTTTAAAGAAGAATAACTTTGCGTACTTACGATATTGATGCATTTTGCTTCTCTACTTAAAGAGAAGAATTCTGCATCTGTTTTACTAGCATATTTATCATATTCATCACAGATAAAAGCCGTAGGATAAATGTTATTATTAGATAAATTAGTTAATATTTCTGTTTGAAAATCGAGTTTTAAATAGGTAGCAATAATTTTAGAGAGGTTAGTATATTCAGAAATATTCATATTTAATACGACAATTTTCCCTTTTTTTATGACTTCTTCAAAACCAGTAAAAGAAAGTTTTTCTTTAGGGGAACAAAAACAAGACATGACATCATAATCAGAAACAAAGGTGTTAGTAATTCGAGTGATTTCAGAAATGAGTATTGCTTTTGTTCGTTGATCTAAAGCTTCAAACTCTTTTTGAAAAAAGTCTAAACAAGCATTTAATTCATAAATTTCCTGTTTCTTTAATTTTCCATTAATAAAAAGTTCCTTTAAAATAGGGATTTTTTCCTTATAATATGTTGGAATCGTTATTAATTTATGAAGTTCTAAAAAAGTGACATATCCTTGATTATAAAAACGACATAATTTGATACATTCAGTTAAAACCTGTTCAGCTTTATCTAACCAATAAGATTCTGAATTGTTTTCCGAGAATAATAAAAGAATAGTTTTTAAACGATTTGCTAATACTTGAGCTTTCAAATGTGGTTTATGTAATGGATTATAATGAATATGTGAATGCAATTCTATAACAATTAGGTCAGAAAGTAGGTCATAAGTTTTACAAAATTCTTTTACTTGCGCATAGTAATTTCCTTTTACATCTAAAATAAGCATTGCGATTTTTTGAGAAGGATGTTTGCTATTAAATTTTAAAATTTGTTCTGTAAAAGGATACATGGCAGAAGAAGTTTTACCAGAACCAATGGTACCAGTAATTAAAAAATTTTGATAAAGTCCACTTTTAGGGATATATACATTTGATTTTGTGGACTCGTTAAATCCAATGAATAATTGTAAATCATTATAGGTATTAGACATATTTTTTTGTTTTGTGGATAATATAGAGTTTGTATTTAACTTTTTTGATTTGTTTTTTTCTGATTTAAATAATTTTTTGAACAATTTAGAAAAGAAAAAATTTGTTATGATGATCATTGAAAAAGCAAAACTAAAAATATGTATTACTTTTATGTGTTTCCATAAAATTGGATTTTTTGAACAAATGTCAAAAGGCTTTAGCCCATAAGGAATAATTAATTCTTCTGCAGTATAAATGGAACTAAAAAATTGATAATGTAAAAAAATAAAAAATGCAGTAAAAAATAGGATAAGAAATACTTTAAAAAATCGTAAAATTAAAAATCGTTTAATAAACTAAGAACCTCCTTTTTCTATGAATTTTTGTTTTAATTTTAATTTTGAACCTTGTTGATTATGAAAAATTTTGATATCAAAAAATGTATATATTGAATATAAAGTAATAAAAAGATGAATAATAAAAGAGATAAAAAATAAATCTAAGAGTGTAAAAATATAATCACCGCCTTACAATTTTTTCCATAATACAATATTTTTTATCATTTGTCTATACTTTTTGTAAAATTTGTGATAAAATTTATAAAGATGTGTTACTATTCAGACAATATAGACCAAATAATTTATATAATGTATTTGGACAACAGGGTTTTGTTTGAACTGTAACAAATAATATTTCAAATGGGAGGAATTATAATGAAATTTAATAAAGATACAAGAATTGGAGAATTGTTAGAAGTAGCTCCAGAAAAAGCAGAAATATTATTAAATGTTGGAATGCATTGCATTGGTTGTCCTGCATCTCAAATGGAAACAATCGAAGAAGCTTGCGATGTTCATGGAATTGATGTAGAAGATGTACTAGAAAAATTAAATGCAGAACAAGAAAAATAATATAATAAAAATAGATTATAATCATGAAAAATTTGTGAAAAATCCATAAAAAATAAGGGTGTTTAACAAAAAAACAAAAAAAATTCACAAATTTTTCATAAATCTATTGACAACTACGAGAAAATATTGTAAACTATAAAAGCGTTATGAATAACGCATAGATGGGCTATTAGCTCAGGTGGTAGAGCACTTGACTTTTAATCAAGTTGTCCCGCGTTCGAGTCGCGGATAGCTCACC
>CALXXJ010000075.1 GCA_944392665.1 uncultured Clostridia bacterium
GAAAAACATGTACCTAATTATGAAAAAGTTGAAGATGAAATTTTTGTTACAGTAAATCATGTTATGGAAAAAGAACACTTTATTGAATGGGTAGCTTTAGTAGCAGATAATAAAGAATATATGGTTAAATTATATCCAGAACAAAATGCTGAATGTCGTTTCCCATACATTCCTGGATCTTGCTTATATGCTTATTGCAATAAACATGGTTTATGGAAAAAAGAAGTTGAATAAAATTTCTAAAATCCCAATAAAATAAATTTATTGGGATTTTTCTGTTTCTACACACGCAACAACTTGCTCTCCTATATCAGCTATCAAATCATTTCCATTTGCAATTCCTTTTGTAAATACGCCAATTAAATATGTATTTTGACCATAAATGATACCATAATCATGTACATATCCATCATAAGAACCATATTTATGAGCTACTTCATATTGTGGCAAATTTGCTTTTAAATATCCACCATTTGAAGATATTTTCATATATTCAATCAGCTCACTATATTTATCAGCATTTTGATATAAGTATTGTAATACATCATAATAATATGAGACATTTACGACATTTGAATCATAAAACGCTTCTGTAAGTTCTACATCTGAATATTTTATTAATTCTCCCTCATTTATTTTATCATAATATAACATGGCAACTGGAACTTTTATTGTGCTTGCTGCTGTAAAATAGGTATCTTCATTATAGAAATAATACTTTTTTTCTTCTATATTGTAATAAAAAAAGAAAAAGTTGTTTTCATTTAAATTATTTTCTATCATAATTTGATTTATTAAATTTTCTACATTTGTATCTACTGTTTCTTCTAGATTTGTTTCTTCTGCAGCTGTTTCTCCAGGATTTGTCTCTTCTACTACTGATTCTTCTAAACTTGCTGTTTCTATACTTTCTTCTTCCTTCTGTTCTCCCGTTTTTTCAGCCACTTCTTGCTCTGTTTTTTCAGTAACTTCTTGCTCATTTTTCATTATTTGGCTATATATGATTATTCCTATAGTAATGATTACACATATAGAAATTCTTATTCCTAATATCTTATAATCAATTTTCTTATCATCAATTTTTGGTTTGGCTTTTTCTTTTTTGGAATGTTTTCCTTTTTTACTCATGTACTTCACTCCATTTTTATTTCATTATATCATAAAATTTTATTTTTTATAATTTTTCATCATAATTTCACATTTCTCACTCTATCCCATAAAATAAAAAATCCTGTATTTGATATTCTATCTTTCATATATCAAAAGAAACTGATAATGCATGTATTATCAGTTTCTTTATTTCTTATTTAACATTTCATTTTCTATTTTTTCTATTTTTTCTTTTTTAGTTTTATATTTTTATTTTTTAATTGTTACATCATATATTTTTTATGTATTATTATGAAATTATATTATCTATCTCAAAAATCCATTTATGATTTCCTCTTCTGCTTCTTTTTCAGATAATCCTAATGTCATTAATTTTGTTAATTGTTCACCGGCAATTTTTCCGATGGCTGCTTCATGGATTAAGTTTGCTTCTACGTTATTTGCTGTGATTTCTGGTGTTGCTGTAACGATTGCATTATCTTTTATAATTGCATCACATTCACTATGTGCAAAACATTTTTCATTTCCGTATATTTTAGAAACAAATTCTTGTTTTGAGTTTTCTGTTGCAACAGATCTAGAGGTAACATGTGTACTTGAGTTTTCTCCGTTTAATTGAACATCAAATATCGTTTTGGCATACTGTTTTCCATCTGTCATGATTTTTTCTGTTACGACAAAATTGGTATCCTTTTCTAAAACTCCTTTTGTTTCTCTAATAGTTGAAGTAACCCCTTTAATTTGTACACTTTCCATTTCTAGGCTACTTCCTGCTTTTAAGTATACTTCTGTTACTGGATTTAGGATTCTTTTTCCTTCTCCATTTCCTTCTCCATAATGTTTTTCTATGTATCTTACTTTTGCTCCCTCTTCTAAATAGAATCTATGAATTCCATCATGTTCTGAATCTTTGTGATGATCATTATGAATTCCGCATCCTGCTACTATAATGACATTGGCATTTTTTCCAATATGAAAATCATTATATACTAAGTCTTTTAATCCACTTTCTGTAATGATAACTGGTATATGGATAAATTCAAATTTTGTATTTTCTTTTACATATATATCTATTCCTGATACGTCTTTTTTGGTGACAATATTCACGTTTTCTGTTACTTGTCTTTCTACACCTTTTCCGTTTTTTCTAATATTGTATGCACCTTTGGTGATATTTTCTAAGTTTGATACTTCACCTAAAAGTTGTTCATCTATTTGATTCAATCTTTTTGACTCCATGTTTTCTATCTTCCCTTCTTTCTGCATGATTATATTTTTAATTTGTAAATTGCTTACAACTCTATTTTTTATTTTCACATTCTTTATTTATTTTACAACAACCTTTTCCTTTTACTTCTTCATTTAATATTTCTTCACTTGTTCCGATTTTTTGTATTTTTCCTGATTTCATTAATACGATTTCATCAGCTATTTCTAATATTCGCTCTTGATGTGATATGATAATGGTTGTCCCTTTTGTGATTTCACTCATTGTTTGGAATACATCTATTAAATTGTTAAAACTCCATAAGTCAATTCCTGCTTCTGGTTCGTCAAATATGGTTAACTTTGTTTGTCTTAATGCTACTGTTGCAATTTCGATTCTTTTTAATTCTCCTCCTGATAGAGATCCATTTACTTCTCTATCTACATATTCTTTTGCACATAAACCAACTTTTACTAGTGCATCACAAGCTTCTTTTTTGGTTATTTTTTTATGTGCTGCTATTTTTAGTAAGTCATACACTGTGATTCCTTTAAATTTCACTGGTTGTTGAAATCCGAAACTAATTCCCAATTTTGCTCTTTCATTGATTTCCATATTGGTGATATCTTTTCCATCAAATATAATTTTTCCTGAATCTGGTTTTTCAATTCCCATTATGATTTTTACTAATGTTGATTTTCCTGATCCGTTTGGTCCTGTAATAGCAACGAATTTTCCTAAATCTATTTTTAAATTAATATTATTTAATATTTTTTTGTTGTCTCTTTCAAAACATATATTTTCTAATTCTAATATCATGTTTACCTCCTGTTTTATTTTTCTGCTTTTTGTTATTATCTTTTTACTATTATTTTAATTTTTACTTTGTGTATTTTAAAGTTCTATATTTTTTTCTTTTTATTTAATCTATTTTTTATAGT
>CALXXJ010000076.1 GCA_944392665.1 uncultured Clostridia bacterium
TCCTTCTCCACTTTCTGTATATCCGTCTGGCACATCTACTTCTTTTACTGTATATGTGATTTTTTCTCCATCTTCATTTACTGGTAAGTTATCAAACGTTTCTCTCCAACTATTTCCTGCATTTAATGTTACTGTTTTTCCTGTGCCTTGTCCATTCTTATATAATTCAACTTCTACACTTGTTGGTCTTTTTCCATCTTGGTTATTGTTGTCTTCCCATTGTTTTGTTACTGTTATTTGTGTTGTATCTGGTGTATATGAATTTGTAATGGTATAACCATTTTCTTCTGTTCCTTCTCCACTTTCTGTATATCCGTCTGGCACATCTACTTCTTTTACTGTATATGTGATTTTTTCTCCATCTTCATTTACTGGTAAGTTATCAAACGTTTCTCTCCAACTATTTCCTGCATTTAATGTTACTGTTTTTCCTGTGCCTTGTCCATTCTTATATAATTCAACTTCTACACTTGTTGGTCTTTTTCCATCTTGATTTTCTTCATCATCCCATTTTTTACTAACATCTATACTTGTAACTGCTCTAATGATTACTTTTTCAAAATCATCATCATCTTGTTGTCCTTCAAAATAATTTTGTGAGTTTGTTAAATCTTTTCCATTATTACTACTATTTCCAATATATCCATTGTCTGTCGTTACTAATTGATCTTTGTTTCTCGTTGTAATTGTTGATGGTTCTGAATCTCTATCTTCTCCTACTTGATTTGTAATGACATTTCCATCTGCATCTATTTCTTCTGAAATCCATGCAATATTGGTTAATATTTTGTCTGTATTGTTTCCTGTTGCTGTTACCTTGCATTTAATTTGTATAGTTTCAGAACTTAAATTTTCTTCTGTATATGCTGGTAAGTTTGTTGTATTATTAGCTTTTCTTGTAAGATATAGTGTATTATTTTGTGTATTATATGTACTTTTTTCAAAATTTCCACTAACAACTTCTACAAATTCTAATCCTGTTGGTAATTGATCTACAATTTCTGTTGCTCGTCCTGCTTGTTCACCTTCATTATATATTGTAATATTATATATGATTGTATCATTTGATTTCACTTCTACTGGATCTTTTCTATGTTTATATGTAGCAGTTGTACCATTTTTTAATGTTGATTCATCTATCACTGGTACTCTACTATTTTCTACTGGTTCATCATTTACTTCTGTTATATATTTTCTTAAGCTTAAATCAAATTCTTTTGGTATTTTTACTACTTCCATAATTGGTTGTGCTTCTGAATTTGAGTTTGATGCATATACTGTCAATATTGTTTTTTCGTCATTAACGCCTTTGCTAGCATTACTTTTTGCAGTTTCTATTAAATAGTTATATAATTTTACCATTTGTTGTTGTCTATAATATCCTGCTCTAGCACTTGGAGACGTCATATTAGTTGGATTATATGATGATAAACTTTGGTATTGCCCATTATCTGTACTACTTGTATACCAAATCCATGCACTTTCGCCATATTTATCATATTCTCCACCTTCTTGGTAATTTGTAAAATACCATATGGCTGCTTGTTGTACGGCATCTATTTCATCATCTGTAATATAATATTGTGCTACTCCATTAAATTCACTTTTTTCTACGACATCATTTGCTCCAGATACATCTAGTAAATGTTCTCTTTCTGATAATGTTGATGCATCTTTAAAATACAATAAATCTGCCAATGCTAACAAATTGTCATATTGTCCACCATTTACAAGTTTATTTAATACATCATTTTGTTTGGCGATTGCAGTTCTTTCAGTTTTCATATTATAGCTGACATCATATATTTCTGTTCTACTTTGATTAGAAAATCCTTGATCTGCTTTTATACAATATACATTAACTTCTGTTGGATCATTGTAACTTGTATTGCTATATCTTACAATTTTCCAAATTCTTTCTGCTCCTTGAGCTGGATTTCCCATTGCATAACCCATTTGAGTGCTATCTCTTAGTTCAGCAATTCCATAATATCTTACTGGTGTTAATGGTGCTGCTTGTACTTTATTGCTTAATAAGGTGGTTATTAAACACATTATGAACATAATAATTGTAAAAATAATTCGACTTTTTTTCATATGACTCTCTCCTTATTTTTTCTTCTATATTATTATAAATTACTTTTATTTTTATTTTCAAGATACTTTTTCCTTCTAATCTTTTCCTGATTTTTTTGGGCTTGCATCCCTTACGGATGCTATTATTCTACATGATTCGTCATTTATGACATTTTCATTTCTTTTTTGTAATATTTTCTTAATATTTGTCTTTTTTCTTCATTTTGGTTAAATTCGAGCAATTTTTCTGTGCAATGTTGTTTTTTCCTATTCAACAAAAAAATAAGTTTTAACAATTAGAATTTCTAATCATTAAAACTTATTTATTTTTTATTTCATTTCGTTATGTATGCTTTTCTTATATAACAAACTTCTTAATTAAGATTAATCCTCCAGCCAATGTTCCTAATACAGTAAATCCTAATACATAGTAGATTCTTTCTTGTCCTGTCTCAATTGATAACAATACTGGTGCATCATCTATATCATCTTCTCCCCATACTTGGTTATCTGGTGTTGAATCTCTATCTGGTGCTCCTTTATCATTATAATCTTCTGATATCTCTGCTATGTTTGTCATTTGTCCCATATTGTCTTCTCCATTTATCCATGTTAATACTACTTCTACTTCTGCTGATTCTCCTGGTTGTAATAATGTATTTTCTAACAATCTTGTTGAGATGACATTATTTCCTTCATCTGTCCATCCTGGATTATCTTCTGCTACAAATCTTAATCCTTCTGGTACATAGTCTGTTATCTCTGTTGCATATCCTGCGATATCTCCTTCATTTGTGATTCTAATTGAATATCTGAATTTTACTGTTACATCATTTAGATTTTTTCTATATAATTCTACTTTTACCACTGGCTCTGGATCCATCTCTGCTGTATGTCCTGTTTGGGTAATTGTCTCTTGTCCATTTTCTATGACAATTGCTTCTGTTACCCATTTTCTTAATGCTAAATCAAAGTATGTTAATTTGATATATTCTTTATCTTGGTCATCTTCTCCTTCATTCCATTCATCTGGTATTGAGTCTTTATCTTCTACTGGATTTCCATTTTCATCACTATCTTCTGTGATTTGTGCTGAATTTACTATGATTCTATCTGATTCATTTGGCTCTACTACTTCAAATGCTACTTTGATATCTCTATAGTCTGGATTTCCTTCTCCGATTTCTTCTTCTGGATTAAATGCCTCTAATAGATTTTCTCCTTCTGTTTCTTCTTGTTCTTTTGATAAGTAATCTGTTCTGATTTCTACTGCCTCTTCTACATCTTCTGTTTCATTTCCTTCTTCATCATACATTACCCATCTATATTCTATATTTGTCTCATTTTCTGGTAAGAATTTTAATCCATCTGGAATATCATCTGCTACCTCTTGGGCATATCCTGCGATATCTCCTTCATTATATATTCTGATTGTATATTCTACGATATTTCCTGTTATGACTTCTACTGGTTCTTTTGTATGATTATATGTAATTTGATTTTCTTCTCTATCATAACTTATTTCTGGTATTCTTGTCGTTACCTCTTCGTCATCTACTTTTGTGATGAATTTTCTTAATGCTAAGTCAAAGTCTTGGATAATTACTTTTTCAAAATCGTCATCATCTTCTTGTCCTGGTACATAATCTTGATCTATTTCATCATCTTTATAATTTGGTAGTTCTTCATCACCTGGTATTTCGATATTGTCTGGTGTTGAATCTCTATCTTCATCACTATCTTCTGTGATTTCTGCTAAGTTAGTTAATTTTACATTTGTTCCTGCATCTTCTTTTACTTTACATGCAATTTGTAATTCTTTATAGTCTAATGTTTGTCCATCAAATGCTTTAATCATGTTTTGTCTATCTTCTGTTTCTTTTGCACTTGATAAATAATCTGTTGTCACAATTCTTCCATCTTCTGATACTTGCCATTCATATTGAATATTGATTTCATGCTCTGGTAAAAATTCTAATTCTTGTGGTAGATAATCTGTTACTTGTTCTGCATAACCATCAATTTCGCCTTCGTTGTATACTCTAATTGTGTAGATTATCACACTATTTCTTTTTACTAATATTGGTTGTTTTGTATGATTATAAATTGCTGTTGTTCCTTGCTCTAATCCTGATAAATCTACATTTGGTTCTCTATCATATTGTGTTCCATCTACTTCACTGATGAATTTTCTTAATGCTAGGTCAAAGTTTTGTTTTTCGTTTGGTACTGTTATAATAATAACATTATTTTCTAATCTTACATTTACTCCTTGTATTTGTCCTGCTGTTATTTGCGCACCTGTTGCCACATAACTTCCATTGTTTTCTCCCTTAGTTACTTGTACTGTTATGCTGTCAATTAATTTTTTATATCCATCTGGTGCTGTAATTTCTCTTATTGTAATTGTATCTGTACTTGAAACATCTGTTATTTCCACTGTTCCTAAGTCTAAAATTCCATTAGTTGTTGTTCCTGTTTGCTCATTTTTTCCTGGTAATGTCCATCCAAATTCTGCTTCTGAAGATGTGATAATATTTCCATTTTCATCTACTTTTTCTAGTTGTACTTGATAATTTCCTTCTATTGGCACGTTTGGTACAGTTATGGTTATGACATTTCCATTTAATTCTACTTCTGTTCCTTCTACTTGTCCTGCTGTTATTTGTGCTCCTGTTGCTACATAAGTTCCATTGTCTTCTCCCTTAGTTACTTCTACTGTTATGTTGTCTATTAATTTATTATATCCACTTGGTGGTGTAATTTCTGTTATTGTTATTGTATCTGTAGTTGAAACATCTGTTATTTGTACTGTTCCTAAGTTTAACATTCCATTTGTTGTTGTTCCTGTTTGTTCACCTTGTCCTGGTAATGTCCATCCAAATTCTGCTTCTGAAGATGTGATAATATTTCCATTTTCATCTACTTTTTCTAGTTGTACTTGATAATTTCCTTCTAATAGTTTATTTGGTACAGTTATGGTTATCACATTTCCATTTAATTCTACTGTTGCACCTTCTACTTGCCCTGCTGTCATTTCAGCTCCTGTTACCACATAATTTCCATTATTTTCTCCTTTAGTAACTTGTACTGTTATGCTGTCTATTAATTTAATATACCCATTTGGTGCTGTGATTTCTCTTATTGTTATTGTATCTGGTGTTGAAATATCTGCAATTTCTACCATTCCTAAGTTTAAAATTCCATTTACTGTTGTTCCTGTTTGTTCACTTTGTCCTGGTAATGTCCATCCAAATTCAGTTTCTGAAGATGTGATTAAATTTCCATTTTCATCTACTTTTTCTAATTGTAATTGATAATTTCCTTCTACTGGCACATTTGGTACTGTGATTGTTATCACATTTCCATTTAATTCTACTTGTGCACCTTCTACTTGTCCTGCTGTTATTTGCGCTCCTGTTGCTACATAACTATCATTTTGTTCTCCTTTTGTAACTTCTACTGTTAAACTTCCAATTAATTTGTTATATCCATCTGGTGCTGTAATTTCTCTTATTGTTATCGTATCTGTAGTTGAAACATCTGTTATTTCTACTGTTCCTAAATTTAAAATTCCATTTGTTGTTGTTCCTGTTTGTTCACTTTGTCCTGGCAATGTCCATCCAAATTCTGCACCTTCTAATATGACATCTCCTTTTTCATCTACTTTTTCTAACTGTATTTGATAATTTCCTGTTATATGTCTTACAATTAATTTTTCGAAATCATCATCATCTTGTTCACCTTTATAGAAATAATTTTGATCTGTTAAGTCATCTTTGTTAGCTGTGTTTCCTTTATAATTTTCCATGTTGTCTTTGTTTACATTTGGTGCTGTTCCAGGTTCAGAATCTCTGTCTTCTCCTACTTCATCTATGATAACATTTCCGTTTTCATCTACTTCTTCTGCTATCCATGCTACATTTGTTAATACCTTTCCATGTTGTGTTGTATCTACTACACATTCGATTTCTATTGTTTCTGAATCCAATTGTCCTTGTTGATATGCTGTTAAATTTGTTTCATTTCCTGCTTCTCTTGTGATAGTTACTGTATTATTTGCCTCATCATATTCTGCTGTAAATCCTGCTGTTACGATTTGTGAATATTTCAAACCAGTTGGTAATTGATCGATAATTTTTGTTGCTCTTCCGTCTACTTCTCCTTCATTATATATGGTTATATTATATGTTACAATATCACCATTTTCTACCATTACTGGGTCTTTTCTATGATTATATGTTGCAGTTGTTCCATTTTCTAGTGTACTTTCATCTATTGATGGTACTCTACTATTTGCAACTGCTACTCCATTTACTTCTGTTATATATTTTCTTAGTGCTAAGTCAAATTGTGGTAATCTTTCTACTTTCATTAATGGTTGTGAATTTCCACCTGCTGTTGTATATAATGTTAATTTATGTCTATGAATTCCTGTTTCTGTTGCATAATTTCCTGCTTGTTCTTTTGCTTCATCTACTAAGTATCTATACAATGCTAATGCTTGCTCTCTTCTTACTACTCCTACTGCTGGTATTTTATCTGTTCCATATGATGATAATGCTTTATAATCTGTTCCATTCTCTGTATACCATAACCATGCATCTTGGCTATATACATCATATTTTCCATTTTCTTCTCCATAGTTTGTAAAATACCATATTGCTGCTTGTTGTACTGCTTCGATTTCATCATCTGTTATTTTGTACTCGTCTCCTAATCCTGCATACTCTTGTTCTTGTAATGCTAATACTCCTGACTCTCTTAATAATGTTTCCTTCTCTGCTTCTGTTGATTCTCCTGGTATATAGATTAGGTTTGCTATTGCTAATAATTCGTTATAATGTCCACCATTAACCAAATTATATAATACTTTGCTTGTGTTGGCATCTTGATTTGCTATTGCATCTCTTTCTGTATACATATCAAATTGCAAATTATATTCTTGTACCTCTTTTGTTCCTTGTCCTTCTGTAAATCCTACTCCTGCCTTTACACAATATACATTTGCTTCTGTTGGATCATTTGTATTTGGACCACTATATTGCACAATATTCCATATTTTTGCTGCAATTCCTGTTTCTCCATTTGAATCTGGATCCCATATTGAATATCCCATTCCTGTTTTTTCTCTTAATTCTGTTATTCCAAAATACAATGATGGATTTAATTCTGCTGCATTTACTTTGGTAGATACTATCGTTATTAAAGCGATAATGATAAACATAAGATATCTGATTATTTTCTTACTTTTCATATTTTTCCCTCCATATTCTCTCTACTTTACACTACCTTCTCTCTTTCTAGTATAATTGATTTTTTCGATTATTTCAATGTTTTTTTTTGTTTTTTTTTATTATTTTATATACCTCATGTCATGACCCTAGGGAGATGGTTTTTTTATCCATTGCTTCTAATATTACAAATTGATTATATTTTTGTGACATTTTATACATAGCGCAAAACCATATCCTAAAATACGAAAAATTGCTAAGCAATTTTTCTATGCAACAATATTTTTATTGAATAGAAAAAGTGATTTTCCTAATATATAAAAAATAAGTTTTAATAATTAAATATTCTTTTGTTAATTATTAAAACTTATTTATCTTATCATTTGATTTATTATACTTAGAAATCTTTGATTTCGTTATGCATGCTTACTTTATTGTATAGAAAAATCCACTTTTATCTTGACCCTATATAGGATTTTTCGTATACAACAAGGTTAAGCTTCCTATATTTGTGAAGTACTGCGAAGCAGTCTTCACATTTATGCATAGAAATCTTCGATTTCGTTATGCATGCTTACCTTATATAACAAACTTCTTAATTAAAGCTAATCCTCCAGCTAATGTTCCTAACACAGTAAATCCTAAAACATAGTAGATTCTTTCTTGTCCTGTTTCGATTGATAACAATACTGGTGCATCATCTATATCATCTTCTCCCCATACTTGGTTATCTGGTGTTGAATCTCTATCTGGTGCTCCTTTATCATTATAGTGTTCTGATATCTCTGCTATGTTTGTCATTTGTCCCATGTTGTCTTCTCCATTTATCCATGTTAATACTACTTCTACTTCTGCTGATTCTCCTGGTTGTAATAATGTATTTGCTAATTGTTTTGTTGAAATCACATTGTTTCCTTCATCTGTCCATTCTGGATTATCTTCTGCTACAAATCTTAATCCTTCTGGCACATAATCTGTTATCTCTGTTGCATATCCTGCAATATCTCCTTCATTTGTGATTCTAATTGAATATCTGAATTTTACTGTTACACTATTTAAATCTTTTCTATATAATTCTACTTTTACCACTGGCTCTGGATCCATCTCTGCTGTATGTCCTGTTTGTGTGATTGTTTCTTGTCCATTTTCTATAACAATTGCTTCTGTTACCCATTTTCTCAATGCTAAATCAAAGTATGTTAATTTGATATATTCTTTATCTTGGTCATCTTCTCCTTCATTCCATTCATCTGGTATTGAGTCTTTGTCTTCTACTGGATTTCCATTTTCATCACTATCTTCTGTGATTTGTGCTGAATTTATTATAACTCTATCTGATTCATTTGGCTCTACTACTTCAAATGCTACTTTAATATCTCTATAATCTGGATTTCCTTCTCCGATTTCCTCTTCTGGGTTAAATGCTTGTAATAAGTTTGGATTTTCTGTTCCTTCTCCATTTTCTTCTGTAGTTTCTGGTGTTGTTTGTTCTTCACTTCCATCTGTAGTCGTTCCTGGTGTTGTTGACTCTGTGTTTTGATCTGTATTTTCGTCTGTATCTCCTGGAGTAGTTTCTTCCTGTCCATCTTGTTCTGTTCCTTCTGTTGTCTCTTCCTCTCCATTTGCTCTACTTTCCCCTTGTTCTTTTGATAAGTAGTCTGTTCTGATTTCTACTGCTTCTTCTGTATTATCTGTTACATTTCCTTCTTCATCATACATTACCCATCTATATTCTATATTTGTTTCATTTTCTGGTAGGAATTTTAATCCATCTGGGATATCATCTGATACTTCTTGTGCATATCCTGCAATATCTCCTTCATTATATACTCTAATCGTATATTCAACCACATTTCCTGTTATCACTTCTACTGGCTCTTTTGTATGATTATATGTAATTTTATCTTCTTCTCTATCATAACTTACTTCTGGTATTCTTGTTGTTACTTCTTCTTTATCCACTTTTGTGATGAATTTTCTTAATGCCAAGTCAAATTCTTGTAATATGATATTATCATAATCTTCATCATCTTCGTATTTTACCCAATTTTCAGTATTTGAATCTCTATCATCTACAGGGTTTCCTTCACTATCTGCATCTTCTGTGATTGCTGCTTCATTTCTTATAATTCCAATACTTGGATCATTTGTTACTACTTTAAATATAACAGATATCTCTTTATAGTCTGGATTTTTTTGTGTTTCTGTATCAGAATAAGGACTATTTGAATCAAATGCTTTGATTACATTTGCACCAGGTGTTGTAATTTCCTCTCCTTTTCCTTTACCTAAATAATTTGTAGAAATTTTTGTTGTATCACCTTCTACATATGCCCATCCCATTGATGTATTAAACTTCACTGCTTCTAATTCATCTTCATCTGTTATTGGATTCATTTCAGAATCTACTTCTGCACCTAAAAATTCTAAACCTTCAGGAATATCTTCTGTAATTTCCTCTGCATAACCATCTATTTGTCCTTCATTATATATTCTAAATGTATAAGTTACTAAATCTCCTGAACTTACTGCAACTGGTTCTTTATTCATTTCATAATCTGCTGTTGTTTGTGTTCCATTGGCTAAATTAGTAATGTCTACACCTAGTAATCTTTCTGGAACTTTTTCTCCATTTAATTCAGTAATTCTTTTAATTAATTTTAAATCAAATGCTTTTTCCTCTGGAACATTGACAATTAATTTTTCAAAATCATCATCATCTTGTTCACCTTTATAGAAATAAGTTTCATCTGTTAAATCATCTTTGTTTTCTGTATTTCCTTTGTAGTCTTCCATATTGTCTTTATTAACATTTGGTGTTGTTCCTGGTTCTGAATCTCTGTCTTTTCCTACTTCATCTACGATTACATTTCCATATTCATCTACTTCTTCTGCTATCCATACTACATTTGTTAATATTTTTCCATTTTCACTTGCATCTACTACACATTCAATCTCTATTGTCTCTGAATCTAATTGTCCTTGTTCATATGCTGTTAAATTTTCTGTATTACTTTCTTCTCTGGTGATTGTTACTCTGTTTGTCTCTTCATCATATTCTGCTGTAAATCCTGCTGTTACGATTTGTGAATATTTCAAACCAGTTGGTAATTGGTCAACTATCTTTGTTGCTCTTCCATCTAAATCACCCTCGTTATATATGGTTATATTATATGTTACAGTATTTCCAACTTCCACCATTACTGGATCTTTTCTATGATTATATGTAGCTGTTGTTCCATTTTCTAATGTACTTTCATCTATTACTGGTACTCTACTATTTGCAACTGCTACTCCATTTACTTCTGTTATATATTTTCTTAGTGCTAAGTCAAACTCTTGTGGTATTTTTTCTACTTTCATTAATGGTTGTGAATTTCCACCTGCTGTTGTGTATAATGTTAATTTATTTCTATGTTTTGCATCACTATTTTCATAATTTGCTGCTTGTTCTTTTGCTTCGTCTACTAAGTATCTATATAATGCTAATGCTTGCTCTCTTCTGACTGTTCCTACTGCTGGTATTTGATTTGTTCCATATGATGATAATGCTTGATAATCTGTTCCATTCTCTGTATACCATAACCATGCATCTTGATTATATACATCATATTTTCCATTTTCTTCTCCATAGTTTGTAAAATACCATATTGCTGCTTGTTGTACTGCTTCGATTTCATCATCTGTTATTTTGTATTCGTCTCCTAATCCTGCATACTCTTGTTCTTGTAATGCTAATACGCCAGATTCTCTTAACAATGTCTCTTTCTCTGCTTCTGTTGATTCTCCTGGTATATAGATTAGGTTTGCTATTGCTAATAATTCGTTATAGTGTCCGCCATTTACTAAATTATATAATACTTTGCTTGTGTCAGCATCTTGTTTTGCTATTGCATCTCTTTCTGTATACATATCAAATTGCAAATTATATTCTTGTATCTCTTTTGTTCCTTGTCCTTCTGTAAATCCTACTCCTGCCTTTACACAATATACATTTGCCTCTGTTGGATCATTGGTATTTGGTCCACTATATTGCACAATATTCCATATTTTGGCTGCAATTCCTGTTTCTCCATTTGAATCTGGATCCCATATTGAATATCCCATTCCTGTTTCTTCTCTTAACTCTGTTATTCCAAAATACAATGATGGCACTAGTTCTGCTGCTTTTACGACACTTGGTATCATTGCTGAGCAAATGATTAATAGTATTGCCATTAAAATTTTCATTATTTTTTTCATACTCATCGATATCTCTCCTTATTATTAATCACAATGTACTTATATTTTACCTCTTTTTTTTATTTAGTCAATAACATTTTTTTCTTGTTTTCTTCATTATATAATAGCAATTTTTGTTTGCTTAGGGGCAAGCGAATTTCATGCCCTTTTATTTTTCTTTTCATACATTACAATTATATTACATTTTTGCTTCAAGTTCAAGTCTTTATGTTAATTTATTTCCATTTTCTATTCATCCGTAGTATTCTATCAATTTTACATCAAACAGTTATATTTCTTTCTTATGTTTCATACGATTATTTTGAGGGTATTGTTTTATGAAATTATTTCAAATTTATTATAAGATTATTTTTTTATTTTTCCTATTTATCTTTATCAATAGTTATGTTTTTGCTGATGATTTACTTCCTATTGAGGATGATTTTGACATTTCAGAAATTATAAGTGAAGAAAGTATTGAAACTAATAGTAATAGTCTACAAGTGCCTATTATAAATTCTAGAGCCTATGTAGTTATTGATAGAAAATCCAATACGATTCTTGTAGGGAAAAATGAAAATCAAAAGAAAAAAATGGCTTCCACCACCAAAATTATGACTGCACTTGTTGTTATCGAACATACAAATCTATCTGATACTGTTGAAATTTCAAAAAAAGCTGCTAATACTGGTGGTTCTAGACTTGGTTTAAAAGCTGGTGACAAAATAACCGTTTCTGATTTATTATATGGGCTTATGATGCGTTCTGGCAATGATGCTGCTGTCGCTTTAGCAGAACATGTAGCAGGTTCTATTACTGATTTTGCTAATTTAATGAATGAAAAAGCTAACTCTTTAGGACTTTCTAATACGCATTTTGTTACACCACATGGATTAGATGAAGATGAACATTATACTACTGCCTATGAATTAGCTCTTCTGTCGAATTATGCTATGAATAATGAAATTTTTGCAAAAATTGTTGGAACAAAAAATTATACGATTACAATTAATGGATATCCAAAAACACTTACAAATACTAATGAGTTATTAGGGGCATTAAATGGTGTTTATGGCATAAAAACCGGATTTACAAATGGTGCCAACCGATGTTTAGTCACATGTTGTAAGAGAAGCAATATGGATATTATTTGTGTAGTCCTTGGTGCTGATACAAAAAAATATCGAACAACTGATAGTATCAAATTGATTGAGTACGCTTTTAATAATTTCACATATGTCAATATTGAAGAAATCCTTTCCAATCATTTTGAGATTTGGAAAAAAGAAACAAAAGATACTTTTACAATTATAAAAGGAATTTCAAATTATTTAGATATACAATATGAAGAATTACCCTATTCTTCTATTCCTATAATAAATGATTTAATTGATAAGCTCCATGTATATATAAACTATGAATCTATATTGAAAGCTCCTATTACAAAAGGAACTTCTATTGGTAATATAACTTTAGAATTAGAAGGAAAAACTATATATTGTAGTAATCTATTTATCAATGCAGATATTGCACAAAAAAATGTCTTTGACTACTTATATTATTTTTATCAAAACTTTTCTAATATTTTTAATACCATTCTTGAAATGGAACGATAAGGCATGCCAACTCGTTCCATTTTATTAGAATATACCATAAAAGACGGAAAAACGGAACGATTTGGTACGTCCCTATCGTTCCGTTTATTTTACGTTTTCTTTTATGTATTCAACAACATCTCCTACTGTTACAACTTTTTCTGCATCACTATCAGGAATTTCGATATCAAATTCTTCTTCTAGTGCCATTACTAATTCAACAATATCTAATGAATCAGCTCCTAAGTCATCTATAAAAGATGCTTCCATTGTAACTGCGTTTTCAGCTACACCTAATTGTTCTACAATTATCCCTTTTACTTTCTCTAAAACTTCTTCTGAACTCAT
>CALXXJ010000077.1 GCA_944392665.1 uncultured Clostridia bacterium
CATATCCAAAATTGCTTGTGCTTGGATATCAGTAAGTCCAAATCTTTCCATTAATCTTTCTTTTGCATCATCATAAGAGTTTCTAATAATATTAATAACCTCATCAATATTATCTAACGCAATTTTTAATCCCTCTAAAATATGAGCTCTAGCCAATGCCTTATCTAATTCAAATTGTGTTCTTCTTAAGATAACATCCTTTCTATGATCTATGTAACAATCCAAGCATTGTCTTAATGTTAAAATTTTTGGAACACCATTTACTAATGCAAGCATAATAATACCAAATGTTGTTTGCATTTGTGTATGTTTAAACAATTGATTTAATACAACTTGTGGATTTGCATCTCTCTTTAATTCAATAACAACTCTTACTTTATCTTTCCTATCAGATTCATCTCTACACTCAGAAATACCTTCAACCTTTCTTTCTTTTGATAAATCAGATATTGTTTTAATTAAGTTTGCTTTGTTTACTTGATATGGTAAAGAAGAAACAATAATTCTTTGTCTATTTCCACTCATTTCTTCAATTTCTGTTTCTGCTCTTAAAGTTATTTTTCCTTTACCTGTTGTATATGCTTGTTTAATACCTTCAAGTCCTAAGATAATTCCCTCTGTTGGAAAATCTGGACCTTTAATTACACTCATTAATTCTTCATCTGTTACATTATCTTCATCAATGATTTTAATAATTCCATCAATTAATTCTGTTAAATTATGTGGTGGTATATTTGTTGCCATACCTACGGCAATACCTGAAGAACCATTTGCAAGTAATGCTGGTATTCTTGCTGGTAAAACAGTTGGTTCTTGTAATCTATCATCATAGTTTGGCATAAAATCAACTGTATTTTTCTCAATATCTGTTAACATATATTCTGAAATTTTAGACATTCTTGCTTCTGTATACCTCATAGCCGCTGCTCCATCACCATCTACAGAACCAAAGTTACCATGTCCATCAATTAGCATATATCTCATTGAGAAATCTTGTGCTAATCTAACCATAGCATCATATACAGAACTATCTCCATGTGGGTGATATCTACCTAAAACAGAACCTACTGTATTAGCACACTTCCTGTATGGTTTATCTGATGTAATACCATCTTCATGCATTGAGTATAAAATTCTTCTATGTACTGGTTTTAAACCATCTCTTACATCTGGAAGTGCACGAGAAACAATAACACTCATGGCATAGTCAATATATGCTTCTCTCATCTCTTTTTCGATGTCTTTTTCAATGATTTTTCCGTCTCTTCTTTCTTGTCTTTCTTCCATTGTTTTCCCTCTCTTCCTTTATATTTCTACCTTTGTATTATACTAAAACAAACCTTATTTTGCAAGTAAAATCCTTAAAAAAACTAGGGAAATAAATATTTTAGCGCTTCTTTCATAATACTTTATTTCTCTAGTTTTTTCATAATCAACAATGTAATAAAAATATATTCATTTATATTCTTTAGTTTTTCTAATTTCTTAATCTATTAAACAATTTAATATCAAATTTACACCATCAATAAATCCTTGTTTATACATCTCTTTGTTATATTCTGTAATTTTTATATTATAATTGTCTTCTATTTTATTTAATATTTCTTTTAATTCTTGTTCACAATTAGAATCATCTTCGATTTCTTTAAAATTGATTTTTTTTAATTTATCATTTAACTTTTTATCTGTTTTCTTTAAGATTTCATCTATCTTTTCATCTTGTACTTGATAAAGGATATTTATCATATTTTTCTCTTTTAAATCTTTAAAATTCAATTTTTCATCTCCTCTATTATCTATATTAATTATAAATTCTTATCTCTATTATTTATATTATTTCTTATTTCTATACTTATATTTGCTTTTTTATAATCAATATTTTGTCTATTCAAAACATAATAATATATAATCATTTCCAATGTTGTTTTTATTAACATTTTGCTCTACGCATATCTTCTTCATACGCTTTGAGTCTGTCGGTTTTTAATATTTTTTGTAATATAATGTAAATAATATTTTTTTTGAGGTGACATTATGCAAGAAGATTATAAGGTTGGAGAAAGAATTCGAGAAATACGTAAAAACTTAAATATGAATAGAGAAAAATTTTCAGAAATGATTGATATATCTAGTGTTTTTCTAGGACAAATTGAACGAGGAGAAAGATCTTTAAGTATAAAAACTTTATCTAAAATTGTAAAATTTACAGGTGCTTCTACTGATTATATTTTATTTGGTAATAATAATACAAATACCATAATAGATAAAATTAATCGCATTTTAAACCAATGCTCTGAAGAAGGCTTAAATTTGATTTATGAATTTACTTGTTCTATTAATACATTTTTAAAAACTAATAATAGAAATTTATAAATTATTTAAAAGAGGAAAATTTAAAGAATTTTTAAAATTTCCTATTTTTTTTTAAATATTAATTAATAAATAATACATTTTTTTACATTATATCAATTTTTCAGCTAACTTTATTTGTTCTTGATTTAAATTAAAATCTTGTCCATTATTTTTAATTAAATTATGTAAATTTTCAATAATTCTTGCTTGATTTATTGTCTTTTCTAGTGGAGCCAAATTATTTAGAATATTTTCAATCTTATCAAATTCTTGTTCCATTGATTTAAAATCTTTATTTTCAAAACCTTTTTTCCAATTGTTCATAGACTTTTCTATGTTTTCAAGTTCTGTCTTTTGCTCTTTAAATTTTTCTTCTATATTATTTTCTATACTGTCTAATATAATATTTTTTCCCTGCTTAATTGTATTTGCTATATTATAATTAATAACTCCTTTTTGATTCACTTTATCAACAACTGTATCTAATAAAGAAGAAATTCCATCAATCAATCCCCCCGTTTCTATAACATTTTGCATCTGTGAAATATTTTCAAAATTTCCAGTAAATATTCCTATTGCACTTTTACCAATGTCAATAGCATCATCTATTGTTTTTGTAATCCCGTCCTTTAAGCCATAATTAAATAAATTATCTTTTATATTAATGATTTGTTCATCAACAAAATCTGGTAATAAAGCTCTTATTCCAATATCAATTGCAGTATTAATTGTCTTTCCCAATGTTGTTTCTAAAAAATTAGTCTGTTCATTTTTGTTTGTAATTTGATTATTTAAATCTATTTCATTTTCTATTTTATTTAATTCCATAAAAATATCTCCTCTCATTATTGTTTTTATTCTTTTATTTTTATATTACTTTTTATTAATTTATAATTTTAATTTTTTTATTTATTTTTAATTTTTTTATTTATTTTTAATTTTTTTATTTATTTTTAATAGATTAAAATTTATAATTTTTTATTTTTTAATTATTTATATTTCTACAATTTATTTTTTATTATTTATTATATTTTTTTATTTAATAATTTTTTATATGATTTATTTTTATAAATATTTTTATATTAAAAAAAATTTAAATCGGCTTATTTTTGATTTTCGTGATTTATTTTTTTATTAATTTTTTTCCTATTTATATATTACTATTTTTATAAAACTTTTTTATTATATTAGATTCTAAATTAAAGTATTATTTTAGTTATTATTTATATTTTTATCAACTTTTTTTAAATCTTGTTTTTTCATTATGTATACTATTTTAAAATAAAAATTAATATATTAATTATCCTTATTTTCTATTAAAATATGCAATTTTAATGTAGAAATAATTATAATTTTATGCTTTTTCTTAATTCTTATATTTTTTAAGCTTCTATTTTCTGTAAACTTTTAAATCTTTCTTTTTTATTTAATTTTTATTTTAACATTTTTCTTTTTTACCAAAATTTATTTTCTCTTTAATTTATTTTTTTACTATTAAATTAATTAATATTTTAATATGTTACTTTTGAATTTATTTATTATTTTTAATTCCATATTAATTTTATAATTTACTATTATTTTTATTTAATATTTTTATAATAATTAATTTTTTATTATTTTAATTTTATTTTTATTAATTTTATATTTTTATTTTTTTATAATTTATTTTTTATAAATATTTATTATTATTTATTTTATTATTTTTAGTTTTTTATAATTATCTTTTGTAATTTTTTATTAAAATGAGTTATTTTTATTTCCAAATTTTTATTAATTTCTTTTTGAAGTTAATATTTTATTTATATCTTTTTAATATTTTTAATATTTTTACTTATATTCATTTTTTATTTAATTACATATTTTCTCTTTTTTAAGCAATCTTTTATAATATTTATTTTTAGATTATGTTTACTTTTTTTTAGTTACAATATTTATTGATTAAAAAAAGCCCTTGGAATACAAAGATTTTCAATTTTATAATATTTTTTTATTAAAGATTTTTCTTTTTACTTGTAAACTTTTAAATCGTCATTTTATTTATTAATTTTATTTTTTTCTTATAATCAATTTTTTCTTTTTTTGATCTATTTCTTTAATTCTTTTAATAAATTATTTTATAATTTTAATTTATTTTTTTATTATTTTAAATTTATATTAATCCATTGTTAGTTATTATTTTTATTTAATAATTTTATAATAATTATTTTTTATTCTGATTATTATTTGATTTATTTTTTGCTATTTTATTATTAATATTTTATATTAATATTTATTTTTTATAATTTTATATTTTTATTTAATATTTATTTTATTTTTTATTTAAAATTTATTTCATTTCTTATTTAATATTTATTTTATTTGATATTTATTTTATTTTTTATAAATATTTTATATTATTATTTTTTAACATATTTTTTAAATAAATTGTTTTATTTCTTATTTTAAAATTTATTATTAATTTCTTTTTTTACTTAATATTTTATTTGGATTTTTTTAACATTTTCAATCATATTGAGCTATAAAAAATTTATTTTTATACCTATTTTTATTCTTACCTAGAATCTTTTATTTTTATATTATGTTTACTGTTTTTGATAGGATTACTTTACTTATTATTTTTTTAATTCCTTGAAATAATCGAACTTTTCATTTAATATTATTTTATTTTTTTCTTTTTCTTAAAACTTTTCATTTTTTTCTGGTAAACTTTTAAATTCCCATTTTATTTATTAATTAAATTTTTTATCTTGTTATTTCTTCTTCTATTTTTGTTTTTTCTATTTTATTTCTATAATAAATTATTTACTATTTTAATGTATTATCTTTTATTATTAATTTACAATTTTAATTATATATTTAATATTTAATTTTTAATTATCATTTTTTTTATAGTTATTTTTTTTATTATATTTAATTATTATTATTTTTTTATTAATATTATAATAATTATTTTTTTATTTTTTAATTTATATTTTATTTTTTTAATTATTATAATTATATTTTTTTATAATTTATTTTATATAAATATTTATTTTTTATATATTTTTTTAATATTACTATTTTTTATAAATTATATTTTATTATTATTTTTATAAATTTTTTTTAATTAAATTAATTGATTTATTTTTTATTTTAAAAATTTTTAATTAATTTCTTTTTCTTTTTTT
Organism: uncultured Clostridia bacterium; assembly: GCA_944392665.1. Lineage (GTDB taxonomy): Bacteria > Bacillota > Clostridia > TANB77 > CAG-508 > CAG-269. Next base: position 5,520 of record CALXXJ010000077.1, read on the forward strand.
AAGATTTTATTTATTATATTTTATTGTTACATCATTCCTTTATTTATTTCTATTTTAGATTTTATTTTTGTATTATGTTGACTTTTTTTGTGCTAATTTATATACTTTTTATCTTTACATTTTTCTAGCATTTACTACAATAGTTGATTTCTAGTCAAAATTATTATATTTTTCTACTATTTTTTTAATTTTTACAAATTTAATCACTTTGTCTTCTGTAAACTTTTAATTCGTCCTTCTTTTATTAAATTTTTTACTTTTACAATTCTGATAAAATAGATTATTTGTTTATTTACTTTAAATTTATTATCGAATTAAATATTTTTATTGTCACTTTTTTGTTTTTAATTTGTATTAATTTTATTACTTATATTTATATTTAAAATTATTATTTTATATTTTTAATTCTATTTATTTTATTTATTATTTTAAATTTTTTATTTTACTTAATTTTATTTACAATTTTAAATTTTTTATTTTTGATAATTTTTTATTAAATATTTATTTTATTTTTTTATAATTATTTTGTTTATTATTTTTTTTTAATATTTTATTACTTAAATTATTTCACTTTTATTTCTAAAATTTTTTATTAATTTGTTTTTTAATTTAGGCTTTTATTTTTATTTTTTATACATTTTTATATTATATTAATCTAAAAAATACTTATTTCTAAGGTTCGAAATAATTTTTTATTTTTGTATTATGTTTACCGTTTTATAAAGAAGAGTCTACCTATTTCCTTTTAAATACTTGAACTTTCATTTAGTATTATTTTTTTCATTAAAACTTTTAAGTCTTTTCTGGTAAACTTTTAAATCATCATTTTATTTTCTAATAAAATTCTTATATTCTTATTTTCTAGGAAAACATTATTTTTTCTTTTTTAATAAATATATAATTCAATTTAAATTTTTAATTATATATTTATTTTTTTTATTTATCTTCATTTTATTAATTATTATTTTTTTATTTAATATTTATAATAATTATTTTTTATTTTATTTTTTTAATTTTTATAATTATATTTTTTAATAATTTATTTTATATAAATATTCATTTTATTTTTTTGTAATTTTTTAATATTATTATTTTTTATAAATTTATATTTTATTTTTTTATTAATTTCTTTTTAAGATTATTTTTATTTTTTTATACATTTCTAATTTTCTTGATTCTTTAATTGTTTATTTATATACATATTTTCAATTTTCAAAACTTTATTTATCATCTTTATTTTAGATTATGTTTACTATTTTATCAAAATTAATATACTTATTATTTTCAGATTTTCTTTGAAAGAATAGGCTTTTGAGCTTATATTATTTTAGTTTTTCCCTTTTTTACAAAATCTTTTATTCTCTATTTTATAAACTTTTAAATCATAATCTTATCTTTTAATTAAAATTCATATCTTTTTATTTATATATAAAAGATTTTTTTCTTTTTTTATTCTTCAATTATTTATTTTAAAATATTATTTTTAATAATATTTTTATTATTAATTTTAAATTTAAAATTTTTTTATTATATATCTAACTTTCTTATTATTTTTTCTATTATTAATAATTATTTTTATTTAATATTTTTTATTTTAATTATTTTTTATTTTAATTATTTTTTAATTTATTTTTTATTATAATTTTATTTTTATTTAATTCATTTTATTAATTAATTATTTTTATTTTGTTAAATTTATTTTTTAATATTATTTTATAAAAATATTTTGATAAATTATTTTTTTGACAATTTAAAATTATTAAATTAAATTTTTTATTTGTATTTTTATTTAACATTAATAAATCTTCTTTTTTATTTTCAGCTACAATAATATTCAAATTTTTATTCTGTAGCTTACTTCTTTTTATTAATTTATAATTATTTACATAATCTACATTAAAAATTATATATCTTCCTTTCTTACTATTCTTTTTAACTATTTCCCTTATGATTTGGCTTTTTATCAATTCATTTTTATCTTCTAATATTTTATTAATATTTATAATTTCTTTTACATTTCTATCTACTTTTTTTTCTTTCAATCTATAATCTATGTTGTACTTTAAATAATATTTATTTTTTATAGAATTCATATTTTTTAATTTTATTATCTTTTTATATTCTATATTTTTATTCTTTATTTTTTTATTGTTTTTTAATTTTAAATTTATAATTGTTATTTTTTTATTTTTTAAAATTATTTTTTTTATAATAAATAATTCTATTATTTTTTTATTTATTTTATCTTCTCCAAAAATAAATATAATTTTTTTATCTATTATTTTTTCTTTTTTATTTTTATTAATTAATCTATATATTTTTTCTACTATTTTTTTTATTTTTTTATTTATTATATTATTATTTATTTTTGTATTTTTTATATTTTTATCTTTTATTTTTTTTATTAATTTATTTATGCTAAATATATTATTAAAATAAATTTCTTTTATATTATTTTTTATTAATTCTTTTTCATTTTTTTTATTTGATAAAATAATAATAATTTCTATCTTTTTATTTATATTTTTTATTTTTTTTATTAATTTAATAATATCTATATCTCCAGGAATTTTTTCACTAATAATAAGTATATCTATTTTTTTATTTTTTTTTACTATATCTATAATTGCTTCTTTATATAATATATTTTCATTTTTTATTAATTTATTTTTTATTATTTTTCTTAATATTTTTTCTTCATATATAGCTGTTATAATATTATCCATTATTATTTGCTCCTCTTATAATTTCACTTTCCTCATCTGAACATTCTATTCTGGTTAATATATGATCTTCTCCTACAAACATTAAACATTCTCCTCTTTTTAATGATTTAATTTCCACTTTTTCTTTTTCTGATAAATTTGCATATTCCGATAGTACTTTTATATTCTCTTCCTCTAGTGCAAAAAATGTTTTAATACTAGAATTATTTAAAATACTTTTTCCATAAATTCCTCCTTCCAAACTAAACAAATCTGAAATATCTTGTGTTATTGCAACACTACTTCCTCCATATTTTCTAATTGTTTTAAATATTTTATAGATAAAACTTGCAACATTTTTATTAGAAGTTACCCCTATTAATCTCCAGATTTCATCTAAATAAATTGCTTTTTCTTCTTTTCTGTTTTCTTTTATTTTGTCCCAAAAAATATCTGTAAATAAATACATACCATATTTTAAATTCTCTTCACCTAATTCATATATATCAGCAACAATAAGTTCGTTTTTTAATTCTATATTTGTATGATGATTAAAAAATTTCATAGATCCCTTTACAAATGGGATTAATTTTATAGCAAATTTTTCTGTTTTTTTATCTTTTTTTAAAACGTTATGTAAATCTTCTAATATAGGCATATCCTTTTTATTTTTAAATACTAACTTTTTATTTTCTCTTTTATATAATGACTTATCATCAAAGTTAATATTTTTTTCTTTATAAGTCTCAATTAGTTTTTCTTCTATTAATGCTTTTTCTTCTTCATTTAACTCTCCAAAAATCAAATTAAAAAATCCGATTAATTTACCTATCTTAGTTGCTAAATATCCATTTTCCCCTTCCTCTATACTTTCCTCTCTAATTTCTAATATATTAATATATGTTTGAGAATTTGGTCCTATAATAATTCTTGTTCCATTTAAATTTTCACTAAGACTAACATATTCTCTTTCTGGATCTATAATATATTGTTTTATTCCCATTATTCTATAACGTAAAATTAATAATTTTGTATAAAAAGATTTACCTGCTCCACTTGTACCAAAAATACATATATTGGCATTTTTATATTTTTTTGTATCATATCTATTTATAAATACAAGTGAATCATTATAAATGTTTGTTCCAATAAAAATTCCATCTTCATCAAAAATAGTTGACGATATAAATGGATATGTTGCAATTAAACTGGATGTTAATACATTTCTTTTTGCTATATTTTTTATGAGTCGATTATTTTCCATAATCGGCATACAACTTTTAAATACTTCTTCTTGTCTAAAATTTGCTCTTCTTGTTTGTATCCCTTTGCTTTGGGATATTCCTTCTATTTTACTAATTAGATATTCTAATTGTTTTTTATCTTCTGCATATATTAATAAATATATATATAAATAATACATATCTTCATTGTTTATCTGCATTTCTTTTCTAATATATTTAGCATCTCCATAAATAGATGTTGCAATGTCAATGTCTTGTCTATTTTCATTGTTATTTTTTACCTCTATTCCTACATTCCCTATATGATAGGTCAGCTCTTTTATTACTTTATATGAATCCTGTTTTTCATAAAAAATAGATATATTTATATTTATGTTACTTTCTATAATACTTTTTAAAATAATATCTGTTTGTTCTCTATAATAATCAACAATAATAATTCCTGTATAATATACATTATCAATTTCTATATATTTAGGATTTTGCAAATTAATATATGCCGGAGAAATTTTATCTTTTTCAAATATTGTTCCTTCTAAAATAGATAAATTTTTTTCTTTATTTTTTCTTGTTATTATTTTTTTTAATTCTATATTAATTCCTCCTTTTAATTATCTTTTTTATTTAAATATTTTTTTGTATTTAAATAAGAAAAAAATATTTTTAATATTTCTTCTTTTTTATCTATATTATTTACTTTATTTCCACATCTTGATAAACATTCTTTTATTTTTATATATTTTTCATTTAATTCTTGTTTTATTATTTCTATATTTTTTTCTTTTTTATTAATTGGCTGATTTTTTATTATGATATAAAATTTTTTTGAAGATGATTTTTTATTATTATTTAGATTAGAAATATATTGAATATAATTTTCACTAATATTTTTTAAATATTTATTTTCTTTTTTTGATACATATTTTTTTATTCTTGAAATATGATGAGTTAAATCTTCTTTATTACTTTGAATTAAAATTTGAATGTCAAATTGACAAGTTCGAAAAAAAATTTTAAAAGAATTTAAAATTGCTTCTTTTTCTAAATCTGATTTTAAATTATAATTAATTGGTGTAACTTCTAATATTTTTATATATATATTATTTTCAATTTCGATAATCCCTTCTTTCAGTATTTGTCTTATGGGTATCCATTCTTGGACAGTCTTTTCTTTTATATTTATCACACTCCTTATGCTGAATTTTACAATATTTTACATTGGTTGTCAAGAAAAACTTTTTGACAAAATTCGACTTTATGTTACTTTTTATTTTTGGTTTATCTTATTTTTTAATATTATTTTATTCTTCTGCCTTTTTTTATTTAATTATTTTTTTAGTTTTTATTTCTATTATTTATTTTAGTTATTTGTTTAATATTTTTTTATTTATTTTAATTATTATTTTAATTATTATTTTAATTATTTTTTTATTATTTATTTTAATTATTTTTTTATTATTTATTTTAATTATTTTTTTATTATTTATT